>DATGFI010000711.1:0-7612 GCA_035309205.1 Planctomycetota bacterium
TCGCCGTCATGCTGCACTAGCCAAGGAGAAGCCGTGCGCGCGAGAATCACGTGGGCGGTGACATTGGGGGCGGGGGGCATCTTCGCTTCGGTCGTGCTTTTTAGACGGCCGGGGATGGAGACGGATTCTTCCCGCGCCCCCGGGGAACGGCACCGCGCGGCCACCGTCCGAGAATCCCCTGAAGACAGCGGAGCCGCCGGAGCGGGTGTCCTCCCCGCCCCGGCCACCTCTGGACCATCGCCTTCGACCGGTGACCCGAGGCGGGAGGAGCCCAAGGCCGTTCCGGCCGAGCCCGCAGCGAAGCCGCCGGTCGCATCAGACGCACTCCAGTCCTCAGATCGGTTCTGGGAGGAGCTGGGGGCGCTTTTGGAGTTCCGTTCCTCGATTGATCCGGAGGCGTACCGGCGAGACATCATGTCGAGAACGGCCGAGTACCTCGGGATGGATCGATCTCGCGCGGCCGTTTTCGAACGCGCCGCAGTCCAAAGCCTGACCGAGATCCAGAACGCCTGGAGGATCAGAGATGAATCGGTGCTTAATCTTCCGGCTCTTCTGAGCGTCGAGGAACGCGACCGAAGGGAGCTGGAGCTACAGGACCACTACGAGGCCTCAAAGCGGCGCGCGTCGGACCGGCTGGAATCGTTCCTCGGAAACTCGGCCCGCCACGACCAGTTCCGCCAGAAACTGGGGGAATGGATAGATGCGGTCCGATAGGAAGACGCAACGGTTACCGTCGTTCGACCGACGGGGCCATGGCGATTCATCCGGCCTCGGCCCGGCCGAAATCGGGTTTCTGCGTTCACGCCTCAATCGGCAAAAACGCGAAACGGGCGAGGGCAAGCAATGCCACCAGGGCGGCGGACTTGGTCGGCCACTGTCGATGGGGAGTCACTCTCCTTGGGCCATCGCCGCCCCCCCGGAGTGCCCGGACGACGAGAAAGTCCAGGTCCCCCGGTTCAATGGAGTCGGGGAGATGAAACTCGTCCCCTCGCGATCGGTACCCCAGAACCTCTAAGAAGGCCTGAGTCCAGACGCGGGCGCCACCGGACACGATCCGGCCCTCGATCCCCCGAACGGATGCCTTGAGGCGGGGAGGAACAGCTTTCCGAAATTCCAGGATACGGAGGACCTCCGCCGCGCGCCGGGCTACCTCCGGCTCCGGATGTTTAGCGGCCTTTTCCACCGCCGCTCGGGCGGACTCCCCGATCGCAGCCAGTCCCCGGCCCGCTCCCTCGCGCTCAGCCGCCGAGTCGGCATGAAGACGATCGACAAGCGTTCCGATGTCGTCCTGGCCCTTCAGGCAAAGGACCATCCAGATCGGGACGCCGAGCAAGCTGCCCCCGTTTCTTGGCCTGAATACGGAACGCCGGTCGCGACGGGGGTATCTAGAAAACCCAGGATTGGCTAAGGCGGTGGGCCGACTGGTCCTCAGGAGGTTACGTCTGGCTCTAAGGACAAGGTTGGGCAAGGCGACAACTGGTCCACACGTATCGACCGATATGTGGAGCGGACTGGAGAATTCCCTGCTGTTGCCATCCATGGGCCACTGCGAAATTGGACCGTCCATTTCTTGACGGTGAAGGCACGCAAGGATCCCGTCCTTCCGGATGTGAAAATTGCTTGAAGGCAGAAGCGACAATCAGGCATCCTTCAAACTGGGCATTCTTGATGGGAGGGTTGATCATGAGGGAAGAAGCCGGCCGTCGAGAGATCCGAAGCACCCTGTCGCGGCGAACGGTCCTCACCGGGATGGGGGCGCTGGTCGGCGCCGCGATCGCGGCGCCTCTGGGGACCACGGCTCAGGAGAAGACCGGCGGACCCGTCGCGCCGCCGACAACTGTCACGAACCCACCGCGCGATTTCGGTCCGGGCGGAGCACCCACGACCTACTTCACCGATCCCGACATCCTTACCGTCGACCCGATGTTCAACAACCTGGTTCAGCCGAACACGCCGATCCAGCGCCTGTGGACCGGCGCGCTGTGGATGGAGGGCCCGGCCTGGAGCGCGCAGGGACGCTATCTCGTCTGGAGCGACATCCCCAACAATCGCCAACTTCGCTGGCTCGAGGACGACGGCCGAGTGAGCGTCTTCCGGAGCCCGTCGAACAACAGCAATGGCAATACGTTCGACTTCCAGGGTCGCCAGCTCTCCTGCGAACACCTGACCCGGCGCGTCGTCCGTTACGAGAACGACGGCGCGGTGACGGTCATCGCGGACTCGTACAACGGGAAACGGTTCAACTCGCCCAACGACATCGTCCCCCATCCCGATGGCAGCTACTGGTTCACCGATCCGCCCTACGGGGGTCAGCTTTACGAAGGCGCACCCGACGCGCCCGGAGGGCCGAGCAACAAGGCGGGTCGCCTGAAGAACCGCCTGGGACAGGCGGCGGAGGTTGGCGGGCTGAAGCGTGAGCTGCCGACAAATGTCTATCGCGCGGACCCCAGTGGCAGGGTCGATCTGGTCGTCAGTGAGGATCAGGTTCCCGATCCGAACGGGCTCGCGTTTTCGCCCGACTACAAGAAGCTGTACGTGATCAGCACGGGCAAAGGGCCGGGCGACACGGGGCCCGGAGGCAAGGGGGACCTTCACGTCTTCGACGTCGGCGACGACAACAAGCCGTCCAACCAGAAGCTTTTCAGCGATTGCACGATCGACGGGGTGAAGTGTGGGCCCGACGGCGTTCGCTGCGACGTCGAGGGCAACCTCTGGGTGTCGAGCAACGCCGGGCGCAGTGTCGGCTACAGCGGCGTGACCGTCTGGTCGCCCCAGGGCAAGCTGCTCGGACGCATCCGGATTCCGGAGGTCTGCGGTAACATCTGCTTCGGGGGCCCGAAGCGTAATCGCCTCTTCATGGCCGCGAGCCAATCTCTCTATGCGGTCTATCTCGCCACCCAGGGGGCGGCGCCGGGATAGAGGGTCATTTCGCCTCCTGCCGGGTCACGATGGGGACGTAGCCCGCTTCCATCCCAGGGGGAGGGCTCACGATGAGCGCGGGATCGAGCTCCGCCAGGCTCCCCACGGTCGGGGGCGGCAGATAGTCGCGCTCCCTCGTCCAGGTCCGGTGGATCTTCTCCACGCGGGATTGGAGGGCCTCGCGCTCCGGGTCGGTCAGGCCGGCATTGAGAAGGGCCGGCTGATCCGCGAAGCGATACCATGAATACGTCACCACGCTGCCATCGCCCAGCTGGGCTCGGAAAGGCCCCGCAGCGGGGCCCGGTTTCTTCCAGCAGCTTCCGGCCTCCTCCGGCGTCACGTAGGGTTTCGAGCGTTCCTGGTGGGAGCGATCGAAGGTGACCTTCTGCAGGCCCGTCTCGGCCGGGACCTCCGCGGCGGACACGGGAATCCACTGGTCTTTCTGACCGGATTTGTCCTTCCCCAGGCGGAAGTACTCCGGCAGCGTCGCCAGGGGCTCTCCTTTCGGATCGGTCTTGCTCAAGACCTCGGAGTTCCAGCGGTAGCCGAAGGTGTTCTCATCGAGCGCCGCGGGATTCGCGAAGGCCGTCCACACGAGCGGCGCTCTCTGCTCTTTCGGAGTCGCGTCCGCATAGATCCGCCAGGTCGCCCCTCCCTTGCCGGTAAACGGGTGCACGACGGACTCGCGGGCGTCGACGGCGCCGCTCGCCGGCGGGCCGCCCTCGAGCCAGATTTTCACGGCGTCCCAGAGGGCCTTCTTGTTGTAGGACGTGATGCGATGGACGAGCACGGAATTGCCGTCGGCGCCCAGCGGAAAGCGCGTGGGCGCGACGCGCGCAAAGGATCGACCCTGGCCGTCCTCCGACTGGACGGCGGGGATGGTCTGCGTTTCCATCTGCAAAGCCCGATTAGGATTCGACGGACGGTTGTCCAGGAGCATCCCAGCGAGGCGGGGCTCTGCCACGGTCGTGTGCGACCAGAAGTGAGGGGTAAAGAAGGCGACCGGACCCTTAAAAGTCCCGGTATTCAGAAAGAGCGTCCATGATTGCTCTCCCGTCGGAATGTCCTTTCCCTCCGTCGTCGATTTCGCGGGCGACAGGGGCAGGGGAAGATAGCCGTAGCCGAAGAGCTCACCGCAGGTGCCCTGCTTCAGGTTCAATCCGTCGGGCGGCCAGAGCAGCCAGGGGCTGAGCTGCGCGATGCCGTACTTTCCGGAGGGCTTGGTCCAATCCCGGCCCTTCCCCGCGCCCGGGCCGTTGGCCCATTCCACGAAGTTGGGCGCAACTCCGCCCATGATGAACTTCGGGGTCTCGGTCGCAAACCGCGTGTCGCGCCACCAGCCCAGTCCGCCTTCGACGTCCGAATAGAGCTTTTCCGGAGCCGGCCGGTCGTACTGCGCGAACATCCATGTACCGAAGAGACCGGACTGGAACCGGTTGCCCGGGTAGGACTTGAGCAGCGGCCAGGCGGCGACGTACATGGAGAAGCCGGCATTGAACGACTCCGGAACCTTCCCGTTCGGCACGATCAAGTAGCCGGCCATTTCGCCGCTCCGGATCTGCCCCGCCGCGTCCTGTCGAGCGTGGGCGCCGCCGGCGCCGACGAGAAGCACCAGCTGGAGCAACCCTTGAATGACTCGTGTTTTCATGGTCGCTGAACCCTCCGATCTTGCCCCGACAGAAGTCGCCATCCGTCGTCCCCTCCAAGGATCCTACGGGACTTGCCCAGGGCCGGGAGCGGCATTGTCTTTGCAATTTGCGTCACGTCGGGAAGTGAGACCCCAATAGCGCGGACACGATGTTGCAGGACTGCTTGAGACTGAGACGTGTATGTACGGCGGTAAACAGGTGCTGATACCACTAAGGCGCCTTCTTCAAGAACCTTTCCTCAGCATCCGGCGGGATACCACACTTCTGCTTCAGCAACACGAAAAGTTCCCGGGGCATGAGCGGCAACGTGTGAAACTGTCCTCCTGCTTTGGCCACCAGCCCCCACTGGGACGTTTTATCGAGGGGGATGAATTCCATACCCGCGATCTCATCCCACCGGAGGCTACCGCGTTCGTTTCCATTTCTCCAGCGAACGCCATTTTCTTCGACCGTGACGTACCTCGTCACGATCTGCCAAATTCGAATGGTCAGGAATCCTCCAGCCGCAGCAACGAATAGGGCGAACATTACTCTTCTCGTCAGCCCATCCGAAAACCTTCCTGGGGCTTGAGTTCCCAACAGAACGAGGAAGAAACACCACAAAAGGCTGAGTGCCAGATCCCAACGAATACGATCTCGATCGCGGAAGGTCATCCTGGGGTAATTATACTGCGGAGAGCGATTCTCCCAGGAGGCCTAACTCGACCTCAAGGCAGTTGTTGTGTGCGGGAAAGCAGGCTCCAGCAGGGGCGGCGGGCGGACTGATTCCCAGCCGATGACGTCAGGCTTGCGATACAGACTTCGGTCGCGCGAAAAGGGAGTGATTCCCGCACGCCATACGACCGATAGGACGGGCTCTTACGAGGATCAGGTTTTTGCGCCAAATCTGCGCCCACTACTGTTGATGAGTTCAGAGCTATACATCCGCTCGTACTCCGCCCAGTCCGCGATTCGCATCGCCCGGTTCGCGCCGAAGGAGCGCTGAATCCGCCGGCCCCCTACTTCTTCCCGGGGACCTTTTCCCTCATTTGGACGTGGACGATCGGCTTCTAGGTGTAGTGATTGACGAAGAACTGGTCAAAAATCCCAGGGACAATGAATATCCAATCGATGGTACTTAGCCAGTAGTAGCCATGCTTCAAGTAGTAGTGCTCCGTGATGAAGCCCTCTTGCTCAAAACGAAACTCGATGGGGTCTCCGGTCTTGTCGATGGTGACGGTTACCGGGGTAATTCCCCGCTCGATACCGTCGACAAACAGTTTGGCATTTGGCGGAGAGGTTCTGACGGCGATGTCTTGAGTCGTACTGCGGAACACGGTATTACAGCCGATGCATGAGAGGCAAAGAATGAATCCCACGGCAAGCTTCATGCCCGCGACCTCATAGATCGATCCTATTCGATAACAAAAGCCGCTCGAGCCACTTCAACCAGGCCACCGTTATCGTTGTAAGCGTACGCCCGCACTTCCCCCTTCCCTGGGGATCCCTTGCATCGCAGCATCAGGTTTTCGAAGGATTGTCCCTTGTGCCGACTTCCCTTTACGGTAGCCCAGTCCACGTACCACATGAAGCTGATGCCCTCAACGACGGCACCGCCACTGTCCCTAGTCTCGACTCGCAACACGAGGTCTCCACCCCTGCTGACCTTTGGGGTCAAGATCACGATGTTCCACTAGAAGTCATCGGGACGGCCCCAGGTGTGACAACCGGAAAGAGAGAGTAGGCACAGCACACCAAGCAATGCCCTGCCGAACAATCGCATGAGCGATGCCTCCGGGGTCGAGGATACAGGGGATTTCCAGGAATCCGCCATCATCTGCGAGACTTGAGCCATTCGGCATACTCCGAGCTCTTCACGAAATCGGCGTAGACGGGCATGGTGGTCAGGTCTGCGATCCCGATCTTCAGAGCTTTCTCCGTCGCCGTGAGGTACCGGGCCGTCGCGGCATAGTCCTTCTGGGCAAGGCAGACTCTGATCGTCATCCACCAGCCCTGGTCCAAGCTGGGCTCGGACACGATCGCCCCCTCGGCGCAGGTCCGGGCCTTGTCGTGATCTTGGGCCAGGAGATGAAATTGAGCTCGGACCACGTCCAGAAAAGGATCGCCCTGAACGACGCGATCTAGGGCCTCGACGGCGGCGAGGCCCTTCTGGTGGTCGTGGTCCACCAGATGCCGCTCGATCCGCAGCAGCGTGTGCGACGGATCCCCGGGCAGGTCGCGCTCGAATTCCTCCAGGGCTTTACGGTATTCTTCAGCCCCCACCGTCCGCGAGATTTTGATCCGAAGCCGGTGGGCCACCTTGTCCTTTTTCAAGGCGGCCTCATTCTTCGCGTAGAATTCCAGCGCTTCCCGGGGCTTCTTATCGAACACAAACACCATCATCTCGCCGGCCTTCCCCATGCCGACGGCCATGTCGTCCGGCACGGGCAGATTGAGCATGTTCAGGTACTCCAGGGACGCCGGATTGCGGAGATAGTTCGATCGGACGATTTCAGATAGGCATTCGCCGCTGCTCAGGGAATAGAGGTCCACGATCCGCAGCGTTCCGTCCGCGGTCTTGCCGAGGACGAAAGACACGTAATCGTGGCGATCCGGGAGAAGGAGTCGAAACAGAGGCCGGAACGCTCCATCCACCTCCTGCAGGGAGAGGTAATGGAGCGCCGGTGGCTGCCCAGGCCCTTTCGGGGTCAGCTGCCCCAGGACCGGCGCGGGATCCGTCAATCGGCCAAAGTTGACGAGCATCCCGACGCTGAATCGGAGTGACCCGATCGTCCGTCGGAGCAATTCGTCCCGGTAGATCGATCTGAGGATGATGTCCGGGTCGCCCGCCCGGATGGTCTTCTCGACGTAGAGAGCCCAACCCTCTGCCTCGAACTTCCCGATTGCCGTGGTTTCGACGGGGCCTTCCAGGAGGAACCCGGAAGACTTATAGGTGATCTTCGAGTAGCCCCAGGTATCGAGGAGCGTCTGGACCCGCAGGGCGACCGACCAGGGCAGGTCGCCCTCGGGATCAAGTTGGAGATTGGTTTCCTTGCTCGGCTTCC
>DATGFI010000712.1:0-2212 GCA_035309205.1 Planctomycetota bacterium
GAGGGTGTTGATACCCTGAAGGTTCCGGGTCCGATCCTCGATGGCGGTCCACGATATGAGACCAGCCATCCGCCCGTCCGACACCAGCGAGCCGAGGCGCTTGTAGTTTGCGTCGGCATTCGGCAGGAGACCTCGGGCCACGAATTGGTAATACAGCTGCCGGAGGGTTAGCGAGTAGCCGGCGCGCTCATACTCGGTGATGATCCGGTTCGCGGCGACGATCATATCAAGCGCCTCGGGGCCGAAGTCCTTGGGCACATACGCCCGGTAATGGCCGTTGTCATCCATGGGCCAACCCCTTCTTCGAGCCACGGTCCACCTGCTGGTCCAAGGAAATGTCCTCAGCCGCGTTCTGTCCGTGGCGGTATGCGTTGTAGTCAATCTCCTTCGGCGCCGGTCCGCCGCGGGAGCGGGAGCGCCGCTCTTTCCGCATGGCCTCCTCCCGCTTCTTTGCCTCCTCGGGGTGCGCCGCGGCCCAAGCCGTGTATTCGGCCTCGGCCCGCTTCCGCTCAGCCGCCTTCTCCGCCCGTTCCGAGGCCCATCGCGCCGAGGTCCCTTCCCCGTACACGAAGTCGATGTTGGCGTCATACTCGGCATTGATGTAGTGGGAAAGGACTAAGGCTTGGCCCATCCCCTCCCCGACAGTCTTCAACTTCTCCTTCGCCCGTTCCTCGGCCAGCTGGGCGCGCTGGCGCTCTCCGATCTTCTCCACGAGCCGGGCCACCGCTCCTTCCCGATAGGACATCGCCCAGCGCGAGAACAGCTGGGTGTTATCGCCCCCGAGGCGTTCCCGGAGCAACTTTTCAATTGCCCCCTCTAGGTATGTGGCCATGATCTTCGTCGTGGTCGTATTGACCACCCGGCCAACGAGGCGGTGGCGCTTAGACTTGACGCCCTGGCGTGTTCCGTCAGGATATTTCCGGCCGCGGGTATCGTCCCAGTATACCTGGGTCCAGTAGATACAGAAGTTCAGCCGGGCGACGGCACTCCAAAGGCTCTGCTGGTACTCATAGAACCCGCCGCGCAGCTTCAGGTCCTCGCGCTTATCGGACTTCCCGGAATGGCGCTCGATGAGCGCCGCGTCGAGGTTGTATTTTTGAAGAAGCTCCTGGGCCTTCGCGCTCGCCGCGGCGGCTTCCTCGGCTGATGGATTCTTAGCCGCCAGGTTCAAGAGCTTTTGAATCCGCTCGATGACATCCTGGGGCGCGGGTAGGTCGGTCATGGGACCTCCTTCACAACGGCGGTAAAGTAGCTATCGCGCGGCCACGCGGCGTAATCGTCCCGCGACCCGACCACCTTCAGCGGCGCCGGGAGAGACTGCGCGACCTGTTCGGCCCAATCCTCGGCCGAGCGGCCATGACGGTAGAAGTAGGTCCGGCGGACCTCGAAGGCCCCATCCCGGGTCCTAACCTGGTCTGGGTGGAGGCCCCGACGCTCTAGCAGCTTCCGCAATTCTTGGGATTTCATCATCGTTCTCCTGTTCTAAAGG
Source organism: Planctomycetota bacterium (assembly GCA_035309205.1). GTDB lineage: Bacteria > Planctomycetota > MHYJ01 > MHYJ01 > JACPRB01 > JACQFK01. The sequence continues at coordinate 1,490 of DATGFI010000712.1, forward strand.
AGCTCATAACATATCTGCGTTATGAGCTCCCATCAAGCCTTATTCCGCGTTCGGGGTGATGAAGAGGATCGAGTGCTGTACGCGGGTCCACGCGACGTAGATGAGGTTGTCTTCCTGAGCACGCTGCCAGTCCTGCCGGGCCCACTTCGAGGGCATTAAGTCCGGGCGGAGGATCGCAACCTTGTTCCACTCACGGCCTTTCGCCTTATGAGCGGTCGAGAGGGTCAGTGTCCCGTTCCCGTCCTTGAACATGCCCTCGATCTTCCCGAGGAGCTTGGGGATGGTCCGATCATTCTCGCTGAGGTGGTCGATAACGACGTTGAGGCATTCAGCCTTATCGTTGGCTGCTTCGGCCTTCCCTTCCTCCCCCTTCGCGGTCCACTTCGCGACTTCCCTTTCGCGCCAAGTTGAAAGTTTTTCAACTAGGCCCGAAAGCGTCTTCGCCCGCATCTTCTTCACGACGTTGACTAGGCCCTCTCCGATGTCCTTCCCGAGCACCCCACACCCCCGGCCAGTGGCGATGATCTGATATGCCGTAGCGATCAGCGGAGCGGTGTTACGGCACAGGATAACGTCGTGGTCGGTGAGCATCGCCAGGGTCTCCTTCAGGCCCAGGTGATGCTCTTCACCCTCGGGAGCGTCTTCATGCGTCTCGAAGTAGGGCACCAGCGCCTTCACCTTCCGGCCGATAACCTTCGGGCAGCGGTAGGAGATGGTGAGGGG
>DATGFI010000713.1:0-2073 GCA_035309205.1 Planctomycetota bacterium
CCAGGTCGAGCCGGTAGGTCTTGTCCTTCGAGGTCAGGTGGATGAGGTCCCAGACCCAGTCCAGGTCGACCGTCGTGTTGATGCAGTCGTCCTGGAGGAGCGGGATCGCGACGCCGGGGATCGCGGCGGCCTCCATGTGCGGGAAGCTCTTCTCCAGGACATTGAGGCAGCTGACGCCGACGACGGCCTCGATCTTTCCGGTCTCGATCATGGAGCGCACGATGGCGGAGCCTTCGGCGACCAGGACGGCGTAGCCCAGGCGCTCCGCCTCGACCGTCAGGTCCTGGATCGAGCAGAGTCCGCATTCCTTGCACAGGAGTCCGAACTCGTCGAAGGGCGCCGGGCACTTGTCCTCGACGCGGAGGCACTTGGGGAGGAGGAGGAGCCGACGCTCGTAGGGAATCCTGGCCACGGTGTCGTGCCACGCGGCGTTGCTGACCAGGACCGCGACGTAGTCCTTGAAGCGGAGGTCGACGCCGGTCAGGGTCAGGACGGCCGCGGTGTGCTCCCGAAGCTCGCCCATCGACAGCGGCGGGACCGCGTTCACCTGGCGGACGTGGTCGGCCGCGGCCTTTTTCAGCCGGGCACGGACGCGCTTGTCGTCGGGGATGTTCGACTGGGAGGGGCGGTATTTCTGGAGCGGGACCTGAGGGGGCAGCGAGAGCTGGGGCTTTGCGCCGAAGCGCAAGAGCACCGGCGCCCCGGGGGTCTCTTCTGGTCCGCTGGTCCCGTTCCCGCTCATCATGCTCCTCTAGGTATACGCTCCGAATCCGAAGAACCAGTGCTTTTTGGCGAATCGATAGACCCAGTTGCCCTCGGGCACCTCCTGGCCGGGCTGGTGCTGGCTGGGACGCGACTTCATCCAGGCGAGCTCGACCGCAGCGGTCTTCCGGAGCGTGGTGTCGCGGCAGGCGTGCCGTTCCACCACTTCCTTCAGCAGATCCGGCCGCTCCAGCACGATGCAGCCGCGGGTCGCCCGGGCGGCGGTCTTTCGGAAGTCCCGGAGCAGCGGCGACTCGGTCATGGTCTTGTAGAGGTCGCCGCCGTTGTCGTGGATGGACTCCCGAGCGAACTGGATGATCGGGCAGGGCTCCACGTCGCCGAAGGGGCCGATGTGGTGGCTGATGCCCGTCGCGGCGGGGCAGAGGGCCTGGCCCTGGTCGTCGTAGTACGCGTCGACGATGGCGATTGGCTTGCGGTTGCGCATGTCGATGACGAAGCGGCGAAGGCGGTTCACCTGGTCGGGCGTGAGCGCCAGCTGCGCGTTGGCGACGGGCCCGACCGGCCGGTACGTGTGGAACCACGTGTAGTGCACGCCCCTCCGGATCAATTCGTCGATCCATTCCTCGCGGACGAGGTCGTCGAAGTTGCTTTGGCAGGCGCTCGTGGCGACGCCCGTGATCAGGCGATGGCGGATGCAGGTCTCGAGTCCCGCGAGCGTCCGGCTCAGGACCTTCTTCCTTCCGCGGCGCTCGTCGCTGACCGCCTCCGATCCCTCGATGCTGATGAGCGGCGTCGCATTCCCGGCCCGGCGCAGGTCCGCCGCCACCTCGTCGGTGATGAGCTGGCCGTTGGTGAAGATCTGGAAGTAGCAGTCGGGGTGCGCCCGGAGGATGCGGACGAGGTCCGGGTGGATGAAGGGCTCGCCGCCGAGGATTCCGAAGAAGCTGTTGCCGTGCTTCTTCGCGTTGCGGATCAGCCGGTCCATGTGCTCGAACGAGATCAGCTGGGCGGGCTTGTCGACGTCGACCCAGCAGCCCTGGCAGCGCAGGTTGCAGCCGTTGGTGATCGAGATGTAGAGGAAAGGCGGGAAGACGACGCCCTCCTTGAGCCGCGCCTTGAACTTTTCGACCGAGCGCATGCCCTTGTACGCGAAGTTGTAGCCGATCTTCCACAGGAGGCGGAGATCGGTCGATCCGAGCATCCGCAGGCCGAAGCCGGCCATCGCCTTCATCGTCATCAGATCCCCCATTCCCGCTCGGAAGGGCCGGGCTTGGCGTCCTTCACCGTCTGGGATCGGGCCTGCCGGGAAGCCAGCTTCGACCGGGCGCGCTCGGCGCGCTCCTGGATGTC
>DATGFI010000714.1:0-4081 GCA_035309205.1 Planctomycetota bacterium
GCCGGTGCCGGGCTCCGTAAACACCTACGTCGCCGCCGGATACCACGGCCATGGACTGGGCTATGCGGTAATCGCCGCGAAAGCCGTCACCGAAATGATGCTCGACGGAACATCATCGATTCCGAGCGAACTCCTCTCGCCCCGCCGGCACCTGCAGGAGTAAGCGCCTAGCCTCGGATCATGAAGTACGCCAGGGCCGCCGCCGCGGCCAGTCCCGCGGCCAGACAGAAGCCCCCGATCGTCGTGCGCGAGGGAAGAGCGGGCTCCTTCTCCACCCGATCCTCGCCCAGCCACCACGTCAGCGCGTCGGCGAACTCCCTCGCCGTCGATTGGCGGTCGGCGGGAAGCTTCGAGAGCGCCTTCATGCAGATCATCTGCAAAGCGACATCCCCGCCGGTCGCGCCGCCACAGGGTTCCACCTTCGACGGGGCCTCGATCTCGCCGCGGACGACGGCGAGCAGGTCTGCCACGGAACCCGTCGGGCTGAAGGGCGGACGGCCGGTGATCATTTCGTAGAGGATCGCCCCCAGGGAGTAGACGTCGGTGCGGAGATCGATATTCTTCAGGCCCGCCGCGCGCTCCGGGCTCATATAGGCCGGCGTGCCGAGGGAGCCGCCCAGGGTGTACGTCGTGGACTGATGCTGGTTCGGATCCACCCGCTTGGCCGCGCCGAAGTCGGTGACGTGGGGCCGGCCGGCGGCGTCGATGATCACATTCGACGGCTTCAGGTTCCGGTGGAGGATCTGGTGCTCGTGGGAGTGACTCATCGCCAGGGTCACGTCCCGGAGGATTCGGACCAGGCTCTTCAGATCCTGTTTTCGGAACTGCAGGCTCAGGGACAGCGGCTGGCCCTCGATATGCTCGGTCACGATGTACGGCAGTCCATCGGCCAGACCCGCATCGAGGATCCCCACGATGCCCGGATGCCGCGGGATCTCCGCCAGATTCATCGCCTCCCGGGCGAAGAGATAGTCCTGCCGGGAGGCCTTCTGGAGCCCGATGATTTTCGGATCCAGGATCTTGATCGCGACTTTGCGGCCCTGCTCCACGTGCAGCGCTTCATAGAGCACTCCGGTCGCGCCCCGTCCGATCTCGCGGTCCAGTCGATACGGACCGACCTTGCGCGCCGGCGCGGGGATCGGGTCCACCTTCTTCAGGTCCCGGGCTTCGGTCATCGTCATCATGCATCACCCCAAGCTTCGGAGACGGCCGACCCGGCCATCCGGAAGGGGTATTGCAAGCGCCGTGCCGCGTCGTCCTCCCAGGGGGAAGGCCAGGAGTCCGACGTTTTTGTCGGCCGAGCCCCCAAAATCGCCCCAAGAATCGCCCCTTGACCTGGACCTCAGAGTCGGTTAAAGGTGGTGTCGTGCCTGCCTCTTCGAAGGACCCCGCCCCCCCGTCCGCCGCCGAGCCCCGGGATATCTTCTCGTATAAGCCCTTCTGGGCCAAGCGGCTGACGCCGGCTCCGTTCCTCCCGATGTCGGCGGAGGAGATGGAGGCCCTGGGCTGGGACTCCTGCGACATCATCCTGGTCACCGGAGACGCCTACGTCGACCATCCCAGCTTCGGGATGGCCATCGTCGGCCGCGTGCTTGAGGCTCAGGGGTTTAGGGTGGGCATCCTAAGCCAGCCCGACTGGCGCACGGCGGAGCCTTTCAGGGCGCTCGGACGCCCGAACCTGTTCTTCGGGATCACCGCCGGAAACATGGACTCGATGGTCAACCGGTATACGTCCGATCGGAAGATGCGCTCGGATGACGCCTACACTCCGGGGGGACTGGCCGGAAAGCGCCCCGACCGATCAGTCATCGTCTACGCTCAACGGGCCCGGGAGGCCTACCGCGATGTGCCCGTCGTCATCGGAGGCATCGAAGCGTCTCTGCGGCGAATCGCGCACTATGATCACTGGTCCGAGAAGATCCGCCGATCCATCATCGTCGACAGTCAGGCCGACCTCCTCCTCTACGGGAATGCGGAGCGGGCGCTGGTCGAGGTTGCCCATCGTCTGGCCGCCCGAAAGCCGATTTCATCGGTCACCGACATCCGCGGCACCACGTTCCTCTGCGATGGCGTGCCCGACGGCTGGAGGGAGATCGATTCGTCTACGCTCGACACGCCCGGCCGCGCCATCGGTCCGGCCAATCCGTATCAGCCCACGGCGGGCGTTGCCGCTGAAGGAGTCCCGGTCGTCATGCCCGCCCTCAGTCGGCCCCAACCCGTCCCGCGCGACCGCTCGGTCGTGAGGCTTCCGTCCTACGAGGCGGTCGCCGGGGACCGGGTGCTCTACGCGCACGCGTCGCGGGTGATGCATCTGGAGACCAACCCCGGAAACGCCCGCGCGCTCATCCAGCGCCACGGGGACCGCGAGGTTTGGGTCACGCCGCCCCCGATCCCGCTCTCCACGAAAGAGATGGACCGGGTTTACGAACTGCCCTACCAGCGGCTTCCGCATCCCTACTACGGGGACCAGAAGATCCCCGCCTATGAGATGATCCGCTTCTCGGTCACGATCCAGCGCGGCTGCTTCGGCGGCTGCACCTTCTGCTCCATCACCGAGCACGAGGGCCGGATCATCCAGAACCGTTCCGAGGACTCCGTCGTCCGCGAGATCGAACGGATGAAGGAGGTCCCCGGCTACACGGGGCAGATTTCAGATCTGGGCGGGCCCACCGCCAACATGTACCGCCTGGCCTGCAAGGACAAGAAGATCGAGTCCGCCTGCCGGCGTCCGTCCTGCGTTTTCCCCGGCATCTGCGAGAACCTCAATACCAACCACAAGCCGCTGATCGATCTGTATCGAAAAGCGCGCGCGGTCCCGGGCGTGAAGAAAGTGTCCATTGCCTCGGGCGTCCGCTACGACCTCGCGTCGGAGTCGCCCGAGTACGTCAAGGAGCTCGCGACCCACCACGTCGGCGGCTATCTCAAGATCGCCCCCGAGCACACCCAGGACGGCCCGCTCGAGGCGATGATGAAGCCGGGCATCGGAACTTACGACCGCTTCAAGGAGCTCTTCGACAAGTTCTCCAAGGAGGCGGGTAAGGAGCAGTACCTGATTCCCTATTTCATCGCCGCCCACCCGGGGTCGACCGACAAGGACATGCTGGAGCTGGCGTTGTGGCTCAAACGCAATGACTTCAGAGCCGACCAGGTCCAGGCCTTCCTTCCCACGCCCATGACGTTCGCCGCGGCGATGTACCACTCGGGGATGAACCCGATGAAGCGCGAAGGACGGAAATTCCAGGACGTCTACATTCCCAAGGGGACCGAGCAGCGGCGCCTGCACAAGGCGTTTCTGCGCTGGCACGACGCCAACAACTGGCCCCTCCTGCGCTCGACCCTGAAGCGGATGGGCCGCATGGACCTGATCGGGAACGGCAAACATCAACTCGTCCCCCACTGGCAGCCGCGCGGAACCGGCGATCATGCCGAAGGCACGCGCGGCCGCCCCTTTGCCACGCAGCATACCCGCCCGGTGGGACCTCCCCCTGCAGCTCCGCCCAAGAATCCGAAAGCGCCCGGGGGCCGAGGCCGTTCGAAGTAATTCCGCAATCGCGGAAATGATCGCGCCTCCTTCCCGTAGTACCCCCTGATGGAGATGGCCGTGGAGGCGAGCGATCCGGACCTCATCCGCTCCGGCGACACCCCGGCCCTGGTCCGGCGGCACTATGGGCCCGTCTACGGCCTGGTCCGTCGCTTCCTGCGCAACGAGGCCGACGCCCGCGACGCGGCGCAAGAGACCTTCACCCGGGCGATCAGCCACCTTCGGGACTTCGATTCCCGGAAATCCTTTCGCGCCTGGCTCTTCGCGATCGCGGCGAATCATGTCCGAGATCTGCTCCGCCGCCGCCGGCAGCTGCCGCTGGACCCCGAGGTCCAGGAGCAGGTCCCGGACCTCACCCTGCCGGACGAACCTCTGCTCCATCGCGAGGACCGCGACCGCATCCTCGCCGCGGTCGACCGGCTGCCCTTCGATCTGAAGCTCGTCGTCACGCTTCATTACCAGAGGGACCTTTCATCCCCGGAGATCGCCGATTCGCTGGATGTGAGCACGAACACGGTCCGCCTGCGCCTGTATCGGGCG
>DATGFI010000715.1:0-4195 GCA_035309205.1 Planctomycetota bacterium
ACTTCACCCCCGTGATCGCTACAATCGGGAGCCTCATGGAGACTTTCGCTGCCCGGTACTCCTGGTACTGGTATCCCCGCTGAGGCGGGTTTGCAGCGATCCTTTCCTCAAAGATTCGCGAGAACCCGCCAATGACCCTGGCGGGTTTTTTTGTTGTCCCGGACCGAACAGGATGCCATGACGACGATCAAGCTGGACCTGAAGCCCACGGTGCGAGAGATCCCCGCGGATCTGGAAACGCCCGTCTCCGCGTTCCTCAAGCTCAAGAGGCACGGCGCCCGCTTCCTCCTGGAATCCGTCGAGATGGGGGAGAACCTCGGCCGGTATTCCTTCATCGGCCTCGACTATCTCCGCAACGTCAGGGTCCTGGCCGGCCAGGTTGAAGTCGAGGAAGGCGGGAAGACGCAAACCACGCCGATCGGCACGCGGAACCCGCTGGAGATCCTGCGGGACCTCATGGCCCCCCTCGCGCTCAAGCACGACGCCCTGCCCGGACTGGTCGGCGGAGCCGTCGGGTATGTCGGCTACGACTTCGTCCGCTTCATCGAGCGCCTGCCCTCGAGGCTTCCCGACCCGCTGGGTCTTCCCCTATGCAACTTCTACCTCGCCTCGACGATGGTCATCTTCGACCACGTGAAGCACAAGATGCTCCTGGTCAGCGTCGGCTCCGAGGATCCCAAAGCCAAGCTGGACGAGGTCTACGAGCTGCTCCGCCAGCCGCTGGCGGCCGAGTGGACCGCGCCCCGGCCCGCCCTGAAGAAGGCCCAGTTCGTCCACGAATCGCCGGAAGCCGAGTACAAGGCCGCGGTGCTCAAGGCGAAGGAATACATCTCGATCGGCGACATCTTCCAGGTCGTGCTCTCCCAGCGCGCCTCGGGCGAGATCGAGGTCGACCCCTTCCAGGTCTATCGCGCCCTGCGCATCCTGAACCCCTCGCCGTACATGTTCTTCCTCGATTTCGGGGGCTACCAGCTGGTCGGCTCCTCGCCCGAGATCCATGCGAAGCTCACCGGACGCCAGGCGGTCATCCGGCCGATCGCCGGCACCCGCCGCCGCGGCCGGACGCTCGAGGAGGACGCCGAGCTCGAGAAAGAGCTGCTGTCGAACGAGAAGGAGCGGGCGGAACACCTGATGCTCATCGACCTTGCCCGCAACGATCTGGGACGCTGTGCCGACTACGGTTCCGTCCACTGCACGGATCTCTACACGATCGAGAAGTACTCGCACGTCATGCACATCGTCTCGGAGGTCGTGGGCACGCTGTCCCGCGGGCAGGACCAGTTCGATCTCCTGTCCAAGACCTTTCCCGCCGGGACGCTCACCGGGGCGCCCAAGATACGCGCGATGGAGATCATCGAGGAGCTGGAGAAGACTCGGCGGGGCCCCTATGGCGGGACGGTCGGTTACTTTTCGCTGACCGGCGACATGGACACCTGCATCACGATCCGGACCATGATCGTGAAGGGCAAGACCGCCTACCTCCAGGCCGGCGCGGGCATCGTCGCCGACAGCGACCCCCAGTTCGAGTGGACCGAAACCTGCAACAAGATGGAAGTCCTGAAACGCGCCGTCGCCATCGCGGAGGAAGGCCTGTGAAGAGCGTCCTTCTCGTCGACAACTACGACTCCTTTACCTATAACCTCGCCCAGTACTTCGGAGAGCTGGGCTGCGAGCTGACCGTGGTCCGCAACGACGCGATCACCGTGGCGGAGGCCCAGAAGCGGGTCTTCTCCCACCTGGTCATCTCGCCGGGCCCGGGCAATCCGACGCAGTCGGGGATCTCGAACGAGCTGATCCGGCATTTCGCCGGAAAGAAACCGGTGCTCGGCGTCTGCCTGGGCCACCAGTGCATCGGCCACGTCTTCGGCGGCACGGTGAACAAGGCCGACCGGATGATGCACGGCAAACTATCGAAGATCTACCACGACGGGAAGGGCCTCTTCAAGAACGTGCCCAATCCGTTCGAGGCGACGCGCTATCACTCGCTGGTCGTCCGCGAGGAAGGCCTGCCCAGGCTCCTGGAGATCAGCGCCCATACGAGCGAGGGCGAAATCATGGGCCTGCGACACCGGGAGCAGAAGGTCGAGGGAGTCCAGTTCCACCCCGAATCGATCATGACCAAGCCCGGCAAGACTCTCCTCCAGAACTTCCTCGACCTATGATCCTCGACGACATCGTCCGGGTGAAGCGGATGGAAGTCCGAAAAGCCAAGCAGATCCGCAAGTTCGTCGAGCTCAAGGCCAAGGCCCGAGCCGCGGCGCCGCTCAAGCCCTTCGAGCTCCGGAGGCCCAGAGCCGTGTCGATCATCGCCGAGATCAAGCGGGCCTCTCCCGTGAAGGGCGTCCTGAAGGCGGACCTGGACCCCGCCGAGCAGGCCCGGAAGTACAAGGAGGGCGGAGCGAGCGCGATTTCCGTCCTTACCGACCTCGAGTTCTTCAAAGGCACGGTCGAGGACCTTCGCGCTGCCCGGAATGCCGCCGGGCTTCCCATCCTCCGGAAGGACTTCGTCATCGACGAGTACCAGCTCTACGAGGCGCGCGTCATGCTGGCGGATGCGGCGCTCCTCATCGTGCGGATCCTCGATAAGGCGCAGCTTCGAGACTATGTCGCCCTGGCGAAGGAGGAGCTCAAGCTCGCGACGCTGGTCGAGGTCCACAGCGAGAAGGAGCTCGATCTCGCGCTCGACGCCCGCGCGCCGGTCATCGGCATCAACAACCGCGACCTCGACACGTTCAAGGTGACGCTCGAGACCACGGCACGGCTCCGCGCGCTCATTCCGGAGGACCGCGTCGTCGTGAGCGAAAGCGGGATCTCGACGCGCGAGGACATCGTCCTCCTGGAACAGATGAAGGTCGACGCGGCCCTCATCGGCGAGGAACTCGTCCGGGCGAAAGATCCCGCGGCCAAGATCAAGGAACTTAGGGGAGCCTGAGATGCCCGTGCGCGGAATCCGGGGGGCGGTGAACATCGCCTCCAACACCAAGGAGGAGATCCTCACGAAGTCCCGGGAACTCCTGGAGGCCATTCTCTCGGCCAACAGGGTGAAGCCCAGAGACATCGCCGCGGCGATCTTCACCCTGTCTCCCGACCTCAACGCCGAATTCCCCGCGTACGCGGCCCGGCAGCTGGGCTGGACGGACGTGCCCCTGATGTGCGCCCGCGAGCTCGACGTGCCCGGGGCCATGGAGAAGGTGATCCGCGTCCTCCTCCTGGTCAATTCAAGGATCCCGGCGGGGAAGATCCGGCATCAGTACCTGGGAGAGACCCCGCGCCTGCGCCCCGACCTGGCTCAGAAAGGACCCAAAGGAGACCGGTGATGATCATAGTGATGAAAACCGGAGCGACGATGAAAGAGGTCAGCTCCGTGCTCAAGCAAATCGAGGCCCACGGCTTCAAGCCGCACATGTCCAAAGGAGAGGAGACTACCGTGATCGGCGTCATTGGCGACGAACGCAAGCTCGACACGGCCAACTTCCAGACACTGCCCGGCGTCGAGAAGGTCATCCCCATCCTCAAGCCCTACAAGCTGGCCAGCCGGGATTTCCGGAAGAAGGACACCGTCGTCGAGGTCGGCAACGACGTCCGCATCGGCGGAGGCACCTTCACGATCATGGCCGGCCCCTGTGCCGTCGAGTCGTCCGAGCAGACCCTGGAGTGCGCGCGAAAGGTCTCCCGGAGCGGCGCACGCGTCCTGCGCGGAGGCGCCTTCAAACCCCGCACCTCGCCTTACGCGTTCCAGGGCCTTGGAAAAGAAGGGCTCCAGATCCTCGCCGAGGCCCGCCGGGAGACCGGCCTTCCCGTCATCACCGAGGTGATGACCGTCGAGGACGTCCCCCTGGTGGCCGAGTACGCCGACATCCTCCAGATCGGCGCCCGCAACTCCCAGAACTTCAACCTGCTCGATGCCGCCGGACGCCAGCCCAAGCCGGTCCTCCTGAAGCGCGGCCTCAGCGGCACCATCGAGGAGCTGCTCCTGAGCGCCGAGTACATCCTCTCTCGAGGCAACCCCAACGTCATCCTCTGCGAACGCGGGATCCGCACCTACGAGAAGGCCACGCGCAACACGCTGGACATCTCCGCGGTCCCGGTGCTGAAGAGCCTGTCGCACTTGCCGGTGGTGATCGACCCGTCCCATGCGACGGGCCTTCGCCACCTGGTCGCCCCCCTGGCCAAGGCCGCGGTCGCGGTCGGAGCC
>DATGFI010000716.1:0-5396 GCA_035309205.1 Planctomycetota bacterium
TCGCGGATCCCGCACGCCTCCTTGGTGCAGCCCGGGGTGTCGTCCTTCGGGTAGAAATAGACGACCACGTCCTTACCCCCGAAGCCTGAAAGCGAAACCTCTTTCCCGTCCTGGTCGGCCAGGCTGAAGTCGGGAGCCTTCTTGCCTTCCTCGATCTTGCTCATCGCTGCTCCTAGGCTCAGGATCCGGAACCGGTCATTTCGTTGCAATCCTACTCGATTTCGGGCGTACTGGTCGAGGGAGGAGTGGCATGAAAATCGTCGCCTGGCTGGCCGTCCTGAACCTCGTTTCCTGCGCCGGTGCCGGCGATCCGCCGGAGGCGGGCTGGAAGCCCCTCTTCAACGGCAGGGATCTCGCCGGTTGGGTGCCGGTGGGCAGCGCGGCCTGGAGGGCGCAGGACGGGATCCTGGTCGGCGGCCAGGACGGGGACCCGAGTCGCGGCGGCCTCCTGTCGACGAAGGATGCCTACCTGGATTTTGAGCTGTCGCTCGACTTCCTGATCGACGAGCACGGCAAATACAACAGCGGCGTCTACATCCGCAATGACGCGGGCACCGCGGGTCAAACGACCTACCAGATCAACATCGGGCGCGGCGTCGCCGGAGAGTTTTGCGGCGGCGTCGTGATCCACAAGGGCAAAGGCATCGAGTGGCTCGGCAAGGGGGACGAGAAGGACGCCATCCGCCGGCCGCTGGAATGGAATTCCCTGCGGATCCGGGCGGTCGGACCGCACATCGAGGTCGACCTGAACGGCGTGCGCGTCGCGGACGTCACCGATCCCGACCCCAAGCCGCGCTTCCTCCAGAAAGGGGTGATCGGCCTGCAGACCTACGGGGCCGAAGGCCATTCCGGTTTCGTCAAGTTCCGTAATCTGAAGATCCGCGAACTCTAGTTCGCCGAGGGCCTGTACACCCTGACGGCGTGGACCCCCTCCGCCCCCGAGAGCTCCAGCAGGTGCTTGCCGTTGGGCAGGCCCTGAGCCACGGTTCCCGACGCCTCGTCGCCCAGGAGGACCGCCTTCCACGTCACCTCGAATCCGGCAGGAATCGCCTTTTTCGTGTACTGCTGCACGTTCTTGATCCACCAGTCCCCCGGCTCGATGACGACTCGCCCGGACGTGGACTCGAACCGCTCGGCACTCACCCCTTCCCCATCCGGGCCCGTCACCGAGCCGGTCACCGTGAAGCGGATGCGCTCGGCCTTCTCGTCGACCTCCAGCACCTTGAGCGTCCAGTCCTCGATCACGCGGGGCTTCGCCGACGAGACCCGCAGGAGCGCCGGCCCCCAGTAGGACTGGCTCAGGCTCGTCCGCGTGAAGGCGATGCACTCCGGAAATTCCGACGGGGCTTTCCCGTCAACAAGAACCTTGGCAGCCTTCCCGCCGATCAGGTCCACGCGGTTTCCCTCGAACTCCAGCTTGAGATCCTTGCCCAGCGGCAGGGTCTGCACCGACGCCTTGGTCTCCTCCGAGAGGAGCGCCGGCTTATAGACCAGATAGCGCTTCAGGATTTCCGCCATCACGAAGCAGCCCTGATCGTTCAGATGCACGTCGTCCTTCAGCAGCGCCTTGGGTTCAAGGCGGTTGGCCTTCAGATACGACAGCCACTGGCCCCGGACGTCCGCCAGGCCGCATCGGTACCTCCTGGCGAAGTCGGGAAGGAAGACGTCGTTCATCATGTGGTCCCACCACATCGGATCCTTCTGCTCGGGATTCTCGACCGGCCATTTGGTGACATGATCCCGCTGCATCAGGATTTCCGACGTCGTCCTCGTGCGGATCAGCTTCAGGATCTCCTCGTACTTGTCGTTCGCCCCATAGACGTGGAAGATGACGAGATCCGGATAGAAAGCCGGGATGTCGTGTTCCGCGAGGCGGCTGAGGAGCTGGGAAGCAAAGCCGCCGACCGCCTTGTTCGCGATCACCAGGTCCGCATCGGGGAAGCGCCGGCGCAGGTCGTCGGCCACCTGCTTCCACCAGTCCTGCTCGGTGATCGACTGGCCATAGAAGAGAACCCGGACCTGGTTGCGCGCCTGCGGGGTGCTGGTCGCCAGGAGCTTCATCGTCCGTTGGATTCCGACGCCGAAGGCGGCGTCGTCGGCGGCCGGGGGAAGCGGCGGGTACGTCTTCCGGCCCTGAAGGGGGGCGGCCAGCAGGCAGAGCGCGATCAGAACGAGTTTCATGGTGTAGTCTAACCCCCGCGCCAGCCGGGGCAACGCCAAAAAGGGCGCCGGCGGCGGGAAGGAACGCAGGGATTTTCCAACGGGATGTACAGGATTCCAATTTGCATCGCCAGGGTCAGCGTTCACCCCCGATTGGCACGAAATGTGCTAATCTAAGGTCGCGACCGGGATGGGAAGGCGAAGAGGAGACGTTTGTGAAGCCCTCGATGCTCGGACGCGACCCGGAGAAGGCCTTCAGAGGCCAGATCAAGACCGCCGTACGGAATCTCGAGCGGGCCATCCAGGACCTGCTCGAACACTTCTGGGAGGAGCCCCTCCGCCGACACGCCCACGAGCTGGCCAGCACCCTGCTCGACGGCTGCAAGACCTACGGCTTCCTGGAGCTGGCGAGCGTCATCCGGGCCATCAGCTCCCTCGTCGCCCTGCCGATGGAAGAGGTGCTGACGCTGGAGAACGCGCTTCGGGAGAAGCTGACGGAACTCGTCGCCCTCCTGAAGGAGATGGCGGAGCTGATCGCGGCCTAAGCGGAGTCCCCTGCCGTCGCGGGAAGGAGCCTTGGGGAACCTCCCCTGCCGGCCCGTCCCTCTAGACCTTGCCCGCTTCGGCCATCGCCTGGATCCGCGCCCGCTCGGCCTTGGACTCGTTGATGGCGTGCTCCAGAGCCTCGTCGGCCAGCTGGGTCATGTCGGCAGCGGCGCTCTTCAGGTCCGAATGTTCCACGGCGCGCGAAATGACCTCCGCCTTTGTCGCGCCCTTCTTCTTGCCGAGGAAGGGCTTCACGATCAGGTAGATCACGTCGCGCAGCTTCATGTGCCGCGTGAATCGTTTGAGCAGCTTGAAGGTCTGGATCGGATAGTGGGTGAACTTGTACAGGATCAGCTTCCGCATCTCCTCGGACCGGATCCGGTGCACCTCTTCGCCCGGCAGGCAGGTCGGGTCGATCGACGTGCACTTGAAGTACTTGTACCAGTCCTGTGCGTCGTTCACGAGATTGCGGCGGACGTATTCCTGCCACAGCGGCGTTCCGCGGTAGACGCACATCCGGTTGAATCCGAAGCTGTCGATGCGGATCTTCGACGCGAACTTGAAGGTCGCCCGCAGGTCGGCCTCGGTCTCATCGGGGATGCCGACGACAAAAAAGCCGTGAACGATCTCGATGCCCGCCTTCTTCGCGTTGTTGACGGCGGTCTCAATGTCCTGGAGGGTCTGTTCCTTCTTCAGGCGGTCGAGGATCTTCTGGCTGCCGCTTTCGATGCCGAACATGACCGTGCGGCAGCCCGACCTCGCGAGCTTCGGGAAGAGGTGCTGCGCGACGGAGTCGACGCGGCCTTCGAGGCCGTACTTGATCGTGTTCTTCTGCGCGATGAGGCCGTCACAGATCGCCTCGATGCGCTTGGGCTGCAGGAGAAAGTGGTCGTCGACGAAATAGACCGATCCGTAGCCGTGGTCGGTCAGGTGCTTGAACTCGTCGATCACGTGCTGGGGACTGCGCGACCGCCACTTGCCTTCATTGAAGATCGGGATGTCGCAGAAGACGCAGGGCCAGGGACAGCCCCGCGACGTCTGCATGGTCGTGAAGCGGTCCATCGACAGCACCGCGGGCACGTCGAGCGGCATTGATTCCACGAAGTCCAGGGGCAGGCTCTCGCGGTCCGGAAACGCCCACTGGTCGAGATTCCGCTCCAGCACGCGGTTGGCGTTGTGCTGAACCTTCCCGTCCTTCTGCCAGGTGACGCCCGTGACGCTTGCCGGCTCCTCGAGGCGCTCCAAGAGGTCCAGGAGCAGCTGCTCTCCGTCGCCGCGGCAGACGAAGTCCACCTCGGGCACCTGCATCTTGACGAGCTGGGCGTTCAGGGAGGCGAAGACGCCGCCGAAGGCGATCTTGACCTTCGAATCGGCGGCCCGAATCTGCCGGGCGAGGATCTTGGCGTAGGGATAACTCGTGGTCGACAGGAAGCTCAGCCCGATGAGGTCGGGTTTCTTCGAGAGCAGTTCCTTGATGATGACGTCGTTGGGGGTCTCCGGGTTGGCCTGGTCGAACATCGTGACGTCATGGCCCGCGCGCTTCAGGACCGAGGAAAGCGACATGATGCCGATGGGCGGGAAGCCCATGATCTGGATGCGGCCGTTCTTGGCGCGTTTGGTACCGGGGATCGCGTAGAACTGAGGATCCCGGACGTGAACCAGGAAGACCTTCATGAACCCCCATCTATCAGAAAGCGAAATTGTACCGCCTTTGATGAATCGGCGGAATGGTTATTTTGCCAGCAGGGGAAAAATAGCCCTCAGCGGGCCTGATCGACGAGGCCGCGAACCTCGTCGGCGCTGAGCGCCCGGCGGTAGATGCGAACGTCGTCCAGGACCCCCCGGAAGGTGGCGTGGTCGCAGGCCCAGCCCATCCCCAGGGGAGAGGCGGGTGTGGAGACGGGCTGGGGCCGCATCACCTCCCCGTCCTTCACGCCGTTGATATAAAGCGTCGCCTTCGGTCCTTCCACCGTGGCGGCGACGTGCGTCCAGGCTCCGTCCGTCACCCCCAGGTTGGACTTCACCTGGATCCAGGCCTCGGTGTGCTGCTGAAACATGACCATCCGAGTCTTGGCCTCCACCCAGAGGCAGTAATTCCGCGCCGGGCCTTCGCCTTTGCCGACGAGGCAGCTCCAGTCGTCCGCCTCGCCCTCCTTCTTCATCCACAGGGCCAGCGTCAGGTCCCCCGGGATCCGGAGGTCCGGAGCGTCCTCGACCCGCAGCGTGGGACCGGGCGACGCGAACCTCATCCCTCCCCCGATCTTGCCCTCGACCCACTGCGCCGACCCGACGAGCTTCGCGTCATGCCCCTTGCCCGTCGCGTCGAGGACCTGGTCTCCGCTCCCTTCTTCGAAGGTCCACCAGGCGACCAGGTCCGGATCGAGCGGGAGTCCTTCGGCCGTCTCTCGGTCCTTCTCCAGGTCCTTGAGCTCTGGCTCCGTCGGGGCCGCCTTGCGGGAAGAAGAGACGATAGCGCCGCCGATGCTGAAACCCGCCTGATTGGTCATGAAGCGCAGTTTCTTCCCGCCCGCCTCCCCGTACTTCGGCAGCGGGATCTCGATCCATTCCCAGCGCGCCGCGGTCTTGAGATGCTCCTTGGCTCCCTTGATCTTGTGCTCCGCGTGCGTCTTTTTCAGCCCGCGGATCGAATGCCTCACCGGCGAGGCAACGTTGGATCCCGGCTCGCAGGC
>DATGFI010000717.1:0-2492 GCA_035309205.1 Planctomycetota bacterium
TCGCTCCGGCGCGAGATCTCCGACGAGAACGGCGTCCCCGCCTTCATGGTGTTCAGCGACAAGACGCTTCGCGCGATGGCGCGGCAGCGGCCGACGACGAAGGGCGAGATGCTGAAAGTCCACGGCGTGGGCTTCGCGAAGCTGGAAAGTTTCGGGGACCGGTTCATGAAGGCGATCCGCGCCTTCGGCGGCTGACGCCGTGCGAAGCCGGGAGGCTCGCCGGAGATCCTCGGCCCTCCGGAAGCTATGTGACCTCCGCTGTCGCATGCATCGGGGATAGTTGCCTCCAGAAAGGAGGGCTATCCGATGAGCGCGCATCCCTGCTACATCCCCGAGTCGATCGACCACTTCGCCCTGAAGATCGTCCACCGCCTCCACCTGGACCAGGGCGCGATGCTGGGGTACATTTCCAGCATCATCCGCGAAGCGGTGTATGAGGAGCGGAGAACGGTCCACATGCGCGAGGCGGTGGGCTGCTTCGGCTGCAAGTCCCTGATGCTGCGCTACCAGGGGCTGAACGAGCAGTATTGCACGCGCTGCCCCAGCTGCCACGAGCCGATGCTGACGCAGGAAGAGCTCTACCGGAAGAAGTACCATCTGTTGGAGGAGAAGCTCAGAGGCGACTGAGCGGCCAATCCCGCCGGGGTCCGGCCGGCTAAGCCGGGAACGACGGCTCCATCCGCTCGCCGGCGCCAGCCCCCCCCCCGGGGGGGCCCGGGAAGCCGGATTTCGGGGCCGGAAATCCTCTGGCCGGGCACCCAGGATCAGCCTGAGAAAGGAGTCGCCAAGATGCCTCGCGTCGTCTCTTCCCTGCTCGTGGCTGCGACCCTGGGAGCTCTCGGGAATCGGGCGATGGCGTCGCCTCCGGACGGGGACTGGCCGCATTGGGCCGGCCCTCGGGGCGACTGCACGTCCGAAGAGAAGGGATTGCTCCGCGAATGGCCCAGCGAGGGCCCGAAAGTCCTTTGGAGAATCCCGGTCGCGGCGGGATCCAATCACCCCTCCGTCGCCGGCGATGACCTCTGCTACGCGCAGCTCGAGGACAATCAGAAGATGGAAACCATCAAGTGCGTCGATGCCAACAGCGGAAAGGAGAAATGGAGCCATTCCTACGAGGTGCCGCCGATCTGGCACGTGGGCTGGGGAGAGCTCGGCGTCCGGGCGACGCCGACCCTCACCAAGGACCACGTCTATACGATCGGGACCTTCGGCGACGCCTTCTGCTTCAACCGCAAGACCGGAGCCATCGTCTGGAATCGAAGCTTCAAAGAGGAGTCCCCCTATCTGAACGGGACGCTGAAGGGGGGCGGCAACCTGGAGTGGAAGGGGTTTAACGGATCTCTCATCCCGATGGGGGACAAGATCCCCTACTTCTACTGGCAGGGCGGGAACCCGGCGATTCCGGCGTGGGCCAAGACGGGCGTCAGCAACAAGATGCAGTTCTTCGCCTACGACGCCGCGACGGGAAAGCTCGCATGGAAATTCGAGGAGGACTGCTCGCCCGGCTGCCGCGGTCCGGGGCTGATCACCGGCGGCGGCCTGCCGATCAGGTTCAAGGACGAAGACTGCCTGGTCGTCCACGGCAACCGACAGTGGAAAATCCTGCGCCTGGCCGATGGCCAGCAGCTCTGGAACTGGGAGTGCTCTGGGCCCAACGAATCCCCCGCCTGGGCCTGCGGAGGACTCAAGCGGGTCGGGCCGAATCAGTACCTGGATTCGCTCAACGGCTGGATCCCGTCGCTGGTCGAGTGCGATTTCAGCCAGCCGGACCCCAAGCCCAAGGTCCTCTGGTCCAATGTCGAGATTCATGACGCGATCACGCCGCCGGTCATCTGCGACGGATTCCTGTACGGCTTCTACATCGACGCGCGCGACGAGGCGGCCGAAACGGGGAGCAAACCCGGAGAGCAGAACTTTTCCTTCCGCTGCACCGATCTCCGGACCGGGAAGGTGCTCTGGAAAGCGCCGGGCTTCCACCTGGGACTCTCCGTCACCTCGGCGGACGGCCTGCTTTTCATCCATGACCACCAGCGGCTCACCCTCGTCCAGGCCAGCCCCCAAGGCTACCTTCAGAAAGGCCGCGTCGAACGCCTGCATCAGCTGGCGAACACCGGACGGTACTCTCATCGGGGGCTCCTCGACTGGAGCATGCCGGTGATCTCGCGGGGACGACTCTTCGTGCGGACGCCCGTCGAGATCATCTGCTACGACATCAAGGACCCGAAGGCCAGATGACGCGGACGCTGGTCGTCATCGTCTCGGTCGTGCTGGCCGCGGGGACCCCCCGCGGGGGACCGGACTCCTTCGCCGCCCAGTCCGCCGGTTCGCCGGAGCGACGCGTCGGATGGCGGAATGACGGCTCGGGCCGCTATCCTCAGGCGACGCCGCCGCTCGAATGGAGCGAAACCCGCAATATCCTCTGGAAGACGAGGATCGGTCCCAACAAGTACTCGTCGCCGGTGATCGTGGATCGAAAGATCTTCCTGGTTGCG
>DATGFI010000718.1:0-2712 GCA_035309205.1 Planctomycetota bacterium
ACATGACCGCGGAGTTTCACCGCCGGGGCATCGACTGCTATGAGCGTAGCGACTGAAAGGGGCGCTGCGGAACTATGGCCAGGCTCTGGCGCTAGAGCCGGACCGAGCCGACATCCTGAACGACCGCGTCATCGTCCGGAAGACGATGGGCCGCTTTGCCGACGCCATGAAGGATTATGCGGCGACACTCCGGGCCGATCCGGATTATTGGCAGGCCCGGGCCCATCGGGGTACGCTCCTGGCGCAGCAGGATCGGTTCGCCGCGGCCGTCCGAGAGTACACCTTGGGAATCCGCTCCGCGCCAGCCGGTCCTATTCACCTTTCGCGCGAACTGCTTCGGCTGCCTCATGGACTATCGGGCGGCCGCTGGGTGTCCACGGAGCGGAAGGAGCCGTCCCGCGAAATCCGGACGGCATTACGTCGCCTGGGCCGGCGGCTCCGGAGACGCTGACGAGGGGGTGTCCTTGCCACAGGTTCGACCTTCCCCGCGACCACCGTCCAGCCATTCAGGTCCTTGGATGTCGTGGAGAACTGGACTGCCCTCGGAATCCTCTTCTCAGGCGCGAATGCTTTGACCTTGCCCCGGATCCCCGGATCTCCTCCCTGCTTCCCGGGAACTTCAGGGGAGCGGCTTCCATTTCAGGGCGCGGATTTCGTAGTTGCCAAACTCCGCCTGGATGCCCAAGTGGCCCCGGAGGATCGGAAAGTCCTCCCAGACCACGGTTTCGACGCCGTTCACGGACAGGGAAATCCTCTTCCCTCGGCAGGTAATGTCGTACGTATTCCATTCCCCGACGGCCGTCTCACGGCTCGGCCCCGCCTGCATCTTGTCGGTCCGGGCGGGTTTTCCGTCGACCATCAGCATGCCGATGAAATCCCCGACCACAGGCCCCTTGGGCTGTTGTCGTGCCACCTGCGCCTGAATCCAGGTTCTTCCGTCCGCCGAACTGCGGAGGTAGATGCCTCCGTTATAGTTCGGTTTGTCCCCCTGATCCTTGCCCCAGCGCCACTCGACATGAAAGATGCCGTCGCCGCGCTCCTCGTCGTTGATGAGGACTTCTTTGATGCCGCCGACGGCGTCGACGATGAGGAGTTTCCCGTCCCCGGAGACCTTGTACACTTCCTTGGAGGCGAGGGGATCCGTGGGATTGAGAGGATACCGCTTCCATCCTTTGAGATCCCGGGAGGGGAACAAATCGACCCACCCCGCCCCGCCGCCCGCGGTCGAAGGCGCGTCTGAGCATCCCCAAAAGGCGACGACTGCGAGCATTAGCGCAACCTGTCTCATCAAAGATCTCCAGCAGATTCGGGAAAAGCTATGAGGAAGGAATCCCCGCCCACCCTAATTACTCAACACCCGTTCAGCGGGCCGCGTCTCTTGCGCGGAGCCAGGAGAGGACAACCTCCGCGTTCTGGTCCGGCGGAAAGACGGGATAAAAGACCTTTTCGATACGGCCTTTGTCCGCAACGAAGGCCAGACGCTTGACTAGTCGAACGCCTTCGAAGACGAAGGTCGGCAGTCGCAAGGCATCGGCCAGCCGAAACTCTTCATCGCTGAGGATGTCGTAGGGAAGATTCGTCCGTCGCGCGAACTCGCGCTGGTACTCTGTATTCTGGCTGCTGACGCCGTAAACGGCGGTCCGGCGGCGGCGAAAATCCAGGAATCGGTCTCGATAGCCGCAGGAATGCGGTGTGCAGCCGCGGGCGCCCGGGATCTGGTCCCAGGCGGCGGGGATGGGCTCCCCCGGACGGCCGGTGCGCGGATAGAAGAAGAACACCGTCCGGTGCTGCGACACTTCGTCGAGCCGGACTTCTCGGCCCGACGTCGCCAGGAGTGCCAGCCCCGGAAGATCCTTCCCCGGAAGGTGACGGCAGGCGCCGTCGTCTTCGGGCACCGGCAGGCCGGCGGGCAGCGTGAGGAAGTCGTTCATGCGGGACTTTCTCCCCTAATAGAGGGAAACCAGGATCTCCCGCGGCGAGGGGTGGTCGCGATGCTCCCACAGGTAGATGCCCTGCCATGTGCCCAGGGCGAGCTTGCCGTCGAGAATCGGAATTGAGAGGCTGACCTGCGTGAGCACCGACTTGATGTGGGAAGGCATGTCGTCGTCACCCTCGAGCGTGTGCGTAATCCAAGGGGCGTTCTCGGGAACGAGACGCTCCATGAAGCTTTCCAGGTCGACCCTGGCGCTGGGATCGTAATTCTCCTGGATGATGAGGCTCGCCGACGTGTGACGGATGAAGAGTGTGCACAAGCCGCTCACAAGCCCGCGCTTGGCCACGACGCGGGCCACCTGGTCGGTAATGTCCAGGAGGCCCTTGCGGGGCGCGCGGACAGTCAAGGCCTGGGTGCTGACGCCGGCCATGCCTAGCCCTCGGCAAAGTAATGCTTGAGCTGGATTTCGGCGTCCTGGGCGGCGACATGCGGAAGCTCGACCTTGAACGTCTTTCCCTTCGCTTGGAACCAGGACGACGCGCACACCGACTTGAATCCGAACGGATTCTCGCCGAGGTACGTCCACGAGTACCAGACAATCCAGGGCCAGTCGAATGCGGACGGCCGGGCAATAAAGAGGGCTCGATCCTTCAGGTACGGGGCGCTCCAGGCTCTAAACCGCTTCATCGCGGCTTCGGGAGGGATCCCATCCTTCTTCGCCTTCTCGAAAGAGTCGGGGCTGGCGACAACCGCCGTGCCGATGGGCTGGATGAGCGCTT
>DATGFI010000719.1:0-3005 GCA_035309205.1 Planctomycetota bacterium
TTCGTCTGGAAGTAATGATCCTGCCAGTTTTCGAGCCCGACACCCAGGACGGGCGAGCCGACGACGATGGGACCGGTCGCGCGCCAGTAGACCGCGCGCACGTGCATGGAGTGGCTGTGCCGCGCGACCAGCGTGAGGAGCGGACTCCACAGGAGGAGGGCCACGGCAAGCGCGGTCGCGCCCACCCCGATCGCGACGACCGCCGCCCTTCCGGCGGTCCGGGTGCGGTGGAGGGCGAACATGGCGAGGCTTCCGCAGCCGAGCGCCACCCAGCCGCCGAGCGAGCCCGTCAGGACGAGGGCGACGAGGCCCAGGCCCAGGCCTGCGGCCCGAATCTTGAAGTCGCGGGTGTCGACCATTGATCCGAAGAGGACCGGCAGGAGAAGGACGAGGTAGCCGGCGAGCTGATTGGGCCCGATGAAGGTCGCGAAGGGCTCGTTCGTGAGGATGCGTCGCGACATTTCGACGGACGACGTCGCCGCGACGGGCTGGATCATGGGAAAGAGGATGAGCTTCTGGATGAGCGCGTAAAGCGAGAGGGTGATGACGGTCGCAAAGAGCGTCGACTGCAGGAGGTCCCGGCCGACCAGCTGGACCGAGAGGACGAAGAACAGCGCGAAGGAGAGCCAGGTGAACGCCTGGTCGAGGGCCCCCAGGCGGAAGCTCGCGCGCTGGAGGGAAACGAGGCCCGCCACGGCAAAGGCGAGAAAGGCGAACTCGAAACCCGTGAAGCGGTAGTCGGCCCCGCTGGCCGTGGCGCGGCCGGCGAACCACAGCGTCAGCGCGATCCAGAACAGCAGGTGGATGAAAAGGTTGAAGCCGGGGCCGGTCGTCGTCCCCGGCATCCCTTCGCGCAGCAGGAAGCCCAGGAGGGTCAGGAAGAGGGCGATCCGGTCAAAGATCGCCGTCCAGCGCGCGTCAGGAGTCATGGCGGCGTCCGGCGGCTTCAAGGAGGGTGATGATCCCAAACGTGAGAAGGAGTTGCACCAGGATGAGCAGAGCCCCGGGCTGGTGGACGTGGTAAAGCAGGACCGCGGAGAGGCCCGCGGTGAGCGTCAGCGCATACACGGTCAGCACAGCAGCTTTACGGGACATCCCCAGCGCCGTGAGCCGGTGCGCGAAGTGGTTCGTGTCCCCCTCGAAGATCGGCCGACCGTTGAAGAGCCGGATGAGCACCACGACGGCTGTGTCGAACAGCGGGACGGCGAGGATGGCCAGGGGGACGAAGTAGGTGTACAGAGGATAGCTGGCCTTGTAGAAGGTGAACGAGACCGTCAGGCAAGCGAGCCAGAAGCCCACGAAGAGGCTGCCCGCATCGCCAAGGAAGATCTTCGCGGGCGGAAAATTGTAGCAGAGGAAGCCGAGGCAGGCGCCGAGCAGCGGGACGATCATGGCGGCGATCAGGAGCTGCTCCGTCTGGATCGCAACAATCAGGAACGCCGCCCCGGCGAAGAGGGCCACGCCGCTCGATAGCCCGTCCATGTGGTCGAGCAGATTGAAGGAATTGGTGACCGCCAGAATCCAGATCGCGGTGAATGCGACGCTGACGACGAGCGGTGCATCGAAGAGCTGCAGGCGCGCACCCCCCAGCGAGACCCCGACCGCCACCAGGGCCTGCACGAGAAGCTTGAACCCGGCGGACAGCCGGCGCCGGTCGTCCACCACGCCCAGAGCGAGGATGACGAGCGACCCCATCGCGAACACGGGCCAGGAGAAGGGCTTTTCCTGGACCGGAGTGCCGTTCTGGAGGACGAGGCGTCTCGCGATCAGTGTGCCCACCAGGACGACGGCGGCGACGACGAGGCCGCCTCCGTAAGGCACCGGCTCGGCGTGGATCTTGCGCGGACCCGGGTGATCGAGGAACTGAACGCGGCGCGCAAGGCGGATCATGAGGGGCGTGAGCGCGAGGGTCGAGGCGAAGGCTCCAGCGAAGAGGGCGGCGAGGACGCCGGTCATACGCCGAGCGCGGCGTTGATGTCCGCTTTCATGTCCACGACGGCCTTGCTGACGGCCTTCTCCCAGGGCATGCCCTTGTAGGCATCCTTCTCCCATGCCGAAATGATTCCCCTTGAGGAATTGACGACGGCGCCCAGGCCGTCGGGATTGAAGCAGGCTTTCAGGTCCTCGGCTTTGCCCCCCTGGGCCCCGTAGCCGGGAACGAGGAAGAACGCCTTGGGAATCGCGGCGCGGATTTCGGCGGCCTGCTTCGGGTGCGTGGCGCCCACCACGGCGCCGACGGAGGAATACCCGGATTCTCCCACCAGGGAGGCGCCCCAGACGCCGACCTTTTCCGCCAGGTGCATATACAGGGGGCGATTCTCGACGATCAGGTCCTGAATCTCGCCGGATTTCGGGTTGGAGGTTTTCACCAGGACGAAGAGGCCCCCGCCGACCTTCTCTGCGCCCTGGACGAAGGGTTCCATGCCGTCGCTGCCGAAGAACGGGTTGACGGTGATCGCGTCGGCGGGGAAGGCGTAGAAATGGGCGTCGCTGTAGGCCTTGGCGGTGTCGGGCACGTCGCCTCGTTTCACGTCGCCGATGACCAGGAGCCCGTTGTCGCGGGCGTGTTTGCAGGTGGCGAAGTAGGCGACGACGCCGTAGGGGCCCAGCTTCTCGTAGAAGGCGATCTGGGGCTTGACGGCGACCGCGTGGTCCTTGACGAGGTCGATGAGGGCGGCGTTGAAGTCCAGCACCGCCCGACCGGCCCGCTCGATGTCCTTGGCGACCCCGTGCCTGAAGTCCTCGGGCAGGCTTTCCAGCCGGGGGTCGAGCCCGACGACGACGCGGGACTTCTTGGTCTTGATGGCGTCCACGAGGCGATCGGCGAAGTTCTTCATGAGCGCCGCATTCTATGAATTCCGGCGGCGCATGTCCAAGGGAGGTGCAAGCTGCAACGGCGGGCCGCCCTGCCGCGTATTCTTAGCATGAGGAATGGAGCGGGCGCGGCCGTTTTCTGGGTCCTCCTCTCGGGGGGCAGCCTTCTGGCCGAGCAGAGCCAGAAGAAG
>DATGFI010000720.1:0-5899 GCA_035309205.1 Planctomycetota bacterium
ATCCGTCTCCCACGGTCGATCGTCTGCGGGGCGCCGGCCAGGAGACTCGAGGGAAGGGCATGAGCGACGCCGCCGGTGCTACCGCTCCCAAGAAGCACGACTCCGTCCACACCAAGGCCATCGCCACCATCCAGCTGGCGAAGGGCGATCCGCTGAGCGCCGACCAGCTCCTTGCCTATCCCCCCTTCGCGGACATCCCCGCGGCGACCCTGGAGAAGTACCCCGGCGCCGTCGTCCTTCGCAAATTCAAGAAGGGGGAAATCATCTGCCGTGAAGGCGAATACGGCTCCACCGCCTTTTATCTGCTGCAGGGGAAGGTTGAGGTCTTCCTGGCGACGCCGTTGGCGCAGATCAAGTCCCACAAGAACGAACAGATGTTCACCAAGGGCCTCGGGCGCTGGATCCGCAAGTTCTCCTCGATGCTCGTCGGCGAGAAACGCAACCCCCTGGAACGGGGCCAGACCAAGCGGATGATCCCGATCGACGCGCCGGTGGATCTGGATATGGAGCATCCCATCGCCCAGATGGGCCCCGGCGACCTCTTCGGGGAGATGACCTGCCTGAACTTCTACCCCAGATCGGCCACAGTGCGGGCGATCGAGGATTGCGAGATGCTCGAGATGCTCCGCAACATCCTCACGCTGCTTCAGAAGAAGTCCAAGGTCTTCAAGGAGAAGCTCGACAGCAGCTACCGAACCCGGGCGGTCCGCACTCATCTTCGGAGCGTGGAGTTTCTGAACGACCTGGCCGACGACCAGATCGAGAAGCTTAGCCAGCGGGTCGAGCTTGTGACCATCGAGCCCGGCCACGCTATCTTCAAGCAGGGGGATCCCGCGGATGCGGCCTACCTGGTCCGCCTGGGGTTCGTCAAAATCTCTCAGGGCTATCCGGGCGGCGAAATGGTCCTGCGCTACGCCGGCCGGGGAGACTATTTTGGCGCCGCCGGCGTGCTGGGTTCAGGTGTCCGATCGGCGACCTGCACCGCGGTCGACCACGTGGAGCTGGTAAAGGTCAGGAAGGAAGACATCGCCGCCCTGATGGATACTTCCGTCCGCGTCCGCCAGGCGATGGAGAAGGACGTCCGGCGCGTCCAGGCATCGTCGAATCCTGCCGAAGTCTCGGCTCCGCTCCTGCCGCTCAACGACATGCTGGAGCGCGGCCTCATGCAGGCGCAGAACCTGCTGCTTCTGGATCTCGAGAGCTGCACCCGCTGCGACGACTGCGTCAAGGCCTGCGCCGACTCTCACGACGGCATCACGCGCCTGGTGCGCGAAGGCATCCGATTCGACAAGTACCTGATTGCGACCTCCTGCCGCTCCTGCGCCGACCCGCTCTGCCTGATCGGGTGTCCCGTCGGCTCCATCCACCGCAAGGAATCCCTGGAGATTGTCATCGAGGACTGGTGCATCGGCTGCGGCCTCTGCGCCAAGCAGTGCCCCTACGGCAACATCAATCTCCATCCGATCGAGGCGACCGAGGACGACCCCGATAATCCCGGCCGGCAGAAAGCCGTGATGAAGTCCAAGGCGGTCACCTGCGACCTGTGCAGCGGCCTTGGGGAGCCCAGCTGCGTCTACGCGTGCCCCCACGGAGCGGCCCTGCGCGTGGAACCCAAGACCTTCTTCACCTCCAAGGGCGGCGGAGGCGCGTCCTGACCGATGCTGCTCGACGCGAAGCACCGACCCTGGCTGGCTGTAGTTTCAGGGCTGACCCTCGCCGGCGCCGCGGCGTACGTCCCCTACCACGTCCTTTCGTTGAATGGTCCCAGCGGCGGTAGCTGGCCAGGCCTGGTCTACGGCATCATCGCGCTGGGCCTCATGCTTTTCGTTGGCCTCCTGGGCCTGCGCCGCTGCTTTCCGGCACTTCGAGTGGGGCGGCCGGAGACCTGGATGCGCGGACACCTCTGGCTGGGCATTCTCGCCGTGCCGCTGGTGTTCTTCCACGCCGGGTTCATGTTCGGCGGGACCTTGACGATGGTCCTCATGATCCTCCTCATCCTGGTCACGCTGAGCGGTATCTTGGGCGTCATACTCCAGCAAATCCTGCCCCGCGTGATGACGTCCCGCGTGACGATGGAAACGATCTACGATCAGATCGATCACGTCTTGACCCAGCTCCTGGCCGAGGCCGATCAGCTCGTGTCGTCGGTCGCTGGTCCGGTGCTGCCGATGGGGGCCCCGGCGCCCGCGGCCGTCGGGGCCGCGGCGGGGGCGAACCTGCCCAGCACGATGTCCAAGAAGGAGACCCGGGTCGAGGGGTCGCTTCCGATGCGGGACTTCTACCTGAACCAGGTACGCCCCTTCCTGGAGGCGCGGAAGTGCACGGGACCTTTGTCGAACGCACAGCGCGCCGCCGCCGCCTTCGCCCCGATCCGGACGCTGGTTCCTCCGGCGGTCCACGAGACGCTGAAGGACCTGGAGGGCATCTGTGAGGAGAGGCGCCAGCTGGCGACGCAGGAGAAGCTTCACCGCTGGCTCCACGGGTGGCTGATCGTTCACATCCCCCTCTCGTACACCCTCCTGCTGCTGTCGTTCATTCACGGCATCGTCTCCGTGAGGTACTGATGGCGCTGCTGAGGGACACCAAGGCAAGGGCAAAGCGGATCGACCTCACCTATTTCCGCAGGCCCAACGCGTTCCGGCGATGGACGCGCCGGCTTTCGATCGCGCTTCCCGGGGCGGGAATCGTCTGGGTGATCGCGATGGCCGCCCGCGGCGACGAGCGGATCTACAACAGCGGAATGATTTCCACGCGCCACGCCATGCTCGAGAACAAGTGCGGAGCCTGCCACACGACTCCGTGGGCGATGCGGTACGCGAATCCGGGGGAATGGCAGGAGCGGCTGGATCAGGCCTGCCTTACCTGCCACGATGCGCCCGCCCATCATCGGAACACCGTGGGCCTCATCCGGATCAAGGAAGGTCATCCGACCGCCGCCCGTTGCTCGCAGTGCCATCTCGAACACAAAGGCGCAACCCGGCTGGCCGACGTCCGGGACCGCACCTGTACCCAGTGCCACGAGGACCTCCGGACCACCGGACCGGAGCCCCATTCGAAGGCCTGTCTGGCGGGGACCGAGCACTCCATCTTCCGGAGAATCTCGTCCTTCCAGGACGGCCATCCGGAATTCGCTCTCATCTCCAAGAAGGCAAAGGATCCCACCGCGCTTGCCTTCAACCACTCCATTCATCTGCATCCCGATACGACGCTGAAGAAGGAGCTGATCCAGAAACAGCTCCAAAGCCTCGCCGGGCGCAAAGGGGTGGAGTCGGGCAAGGAGGGCCTTCGTCTGTCCTGCCTGTATTGTCATCAGACCGTGCAGGCGGGGGATGCGATGGCGCCGCTCTACTACGAGGCGCATTGTCGAGACTGCCATCCGCTCAAGCTCGACAACGAGAAGCTGCCGCATGTCGCCCCGGACGCGCTGCGGGACTTCCTCAGGAGCCGCCTGTCGAAGAAGGGGGCATCGGGCGACGGGCTGGCGGAAAAGGTGACCGAGGCCGAGATTCCCGTCTACACGTCCGACCCCGACGGCTGCATGAAGTGCCACAAGACCGACCTGGGGCCGGAATTCCCGGCGTCGCCCCCGACCGTGGCGCGCACCGGGATTCGCCCCGGCCCGCCGGGTCAGGAGGGCCTGCCGCGCCACTGGTTCATGCACTCGCTCTTCAGTCATGCGAGCCACCGGGAACTCCGTTGCGCCGAATGCCATGGAGGCGCGGAGACCAGCCGGGAGACGTCGGACTTGCTGATGCCCGGTCAGGCGGTCTGCCTCAGATGCCACAGCACCCCGGGCGGCGTATCGTTCGCCTGCGTCACCTGCCATCAATTCCATGATCGGACATCGCTCCGGCCGGGCGAAGGCCGCCTCCAGATCCGGGATGTCGTGAAATGAGCCGTGGGTTGGCGCTCGCCATCCGCGGCTTCGCGATTGCGGCCCTCGCGGCGGCCTGGACCGCCGGCTGCGGGCATCCGGGACGCAGCACGCCGCCCGCCTGCGGAGAGCTGGTCCCGGAGTGGAACGCGGGACCGCTTCCGGGCTTCACTCCGCTGAGCATCTCGGAGATCCAGACGATCATCGGCCAGGCGGTCGAGCAGTCGACGGCCCTGGGAGCCGCGGCCGTGGTCGCGGTCGTCGATCGCGAAGGCTTCGTGCTGGGCGTGTTCGCGATGACCGGCGCGCCGCTGGGGCCGGCCTTCCCGGTGCCCGGGGGCTCTCCTTCGGCCGGAGCTCCGGGCATTAACGAGGCGATCGCCAAGGCCAGGACGGCGGCCTTTCTGAGCAGCGACCAGAATGCGTTCTCGAGCACAACGGCCGCGTTCATCGTCGACCGGCACTTCCCGCCGAATGTCGCCTTCACCCCTGCGGGACCGCTTTTTGGCGTCCAGAATTCGAATCTGGCGGGAAGCGACGTGCTCCGGGGCGTCGGACCCGGCGGCGTCCCCAACAGCAACAATCCGACGCCGCTGCCGAATCCGAACGGCCTGACGGGATCGGCCGGCGGGTTCCCCCTGTACAAGGACCGCATGCTGGTCGGCGCCGTGGGCGTCAGCAGCGCCGATCCCTCGCTCGACGAGAAGAGCGCGGTCGCGGCCTGTCGCGGGTTCATGGCTCCGCTGGGCATCCAGGCCTGCGAAATCTTCATCGACGGATTCCGCCTCGCCTTCGCGGACACGGCGCCGCCGTTCGTGTCGCCGACCCTGCCCTTTGGATCGCTGCCGGGAGCGGTCGTC
Source organism: Planctomycetota bacterium (assembly GCA_035309205.1). GTDB lineage: Bacteria > Planctomycetota > MHYJ01 > MHYJ01 > JACPRB01 > JACQFK01. The sequence continues at coordinate 4,735 of DATGFI010000720.1, forward strand.
GACGCCGTCACCCAGGGGCCCGGGGCCCTCGTCGCCGGCGCTCCGCCCCCGGCGATCCCGCTGGCCACCTATGGCGGCGTCACCGGACAGCAGCTCTATCCGTTCATCGACAGCCCGGTCGCCGCCCCGGTCAAGATCCTGTCTTCGGACGTTGCGGCGATCGTTTCCAACGCAATGGCCGGGATGGTCCCGCTCCGGGCCGGCATCCGCATGCCGCTGGGGACCACCGCGCAGGTCACGGTCGTCGTGGTCGATACCGCGGGCAACGTCCTGGGCGCCTTCCGGCCCGTGGACTGCACGCGGTTCAGCTTCGACGTCGCCGCGCAGAAGGCCCGCACCGTCGTCGCGTACAGCGGCACGCTCATCATTCCTGCGCTCGGTGAACCGATCGCCGGCATACCCCCGGGCACCGCGTTGACGTCCCGAGCCATCGGATTCATGGCACAGCCGTTCTTCCCCCCGGGAATCGACGGCACGAGCCCCGGTCCGCTATTCGGGATCCAGGACCTGCTGCCGGGTGGCACTGGAGCGGGAATCCCCGGCCTGGATGTGACTCCGGGCACCCTCGGGGACGCCACCGACGGGAACGGCATCACGATCTTCCCGGGCGGGATCCCTCTCTATAAGAGCGGCCTTTTGGTCGGCGGGATCGGGGTCAGCGGCGACGGGGTGGACCAGGACGACTATGTGGCCGCCGCGGGCGCGACGGGCTTCGAGCCGCCCGATGCGATCCGTTGCGACAACTACTTCGTCCGCGGAACGCGGCTGCCCTACGTGAAGTTCCCGCGCAACCCGACGGGGGGGGTGCCATGAGGCCGACGCTCTGGCCGCTCCCGCTCCTCCTGGCCCTCGCCGAACCCGCGTTTGCACAGGATCCTCCGGCGGACACCCCCAGAAACGAGGTGCCGATCCAGGACGCGGTGCCGGTTCCGGACCGCTGGTGGATTCCCTTCTCCTACTACCCGCTGAACGAGCCCGGTAGCCCGGAGGACCCCTATCATCAGAACCTCCTGAAGGGGGATTATCCGATCATCGGTCAGAACATCTTTCTGTCTCTGACCGCTCGCAGCGACACGACGGTCGAGGAACGCCGGCTGCCGACGCCAAGCAACGTCAGTACCAACCAGGCCCGAAATCCCGATTTCTTCGGCGGCGGCGACCAGCT
>DATGFI010000721.1:0-8634 GCA_035309205.1 Planctomycetota bacterium
CGCGCGAGACCTCATGGACACTCCCTACTTGGGCCGTTTCCGGAAATAGAGGTCGGCGCAATTGCCTTCCCCGCCTTCCTTGTGGTCCTCCCCCAGGCTGACGATGTCGAACGGGGCGCCGTCGGGTCCCGGGAACCGGAGGATGAATTCGTTCCCCCAGCCGTCCAGCGGCGGCTCCGTGAGGTAGCCGCCGCCCGGCCACTTCTTCGGATCGACGTACGACGGCTGCTTGTAGAGATCGTTCAGATTCTCGGGGTAGCGGTTGTGATCGAGCTTGAACATCTCCATCTGGCCGCCCAGCTGTTTGAGCATGGCTTCGGTGGCCTTGACCCTCGCGGTGTCGGCCTTCCCGCTGATATTGACGATCACGACCGTCGCCAGGATGCCGATGATGACGATGACGACCATCATCTCGACCAGGGTGAAACCGCGGCGATCGCGCCGGGGGTTCAGGTTCTTCTTCACGGGACTCTCCTATATATTCGACATCTGCAGGATCGGAAGCAGGATCGCCAGGACGATGAAACCCACCACGACCGCCATGAAAACGATCATGATCGGCTCCAGGAGCGCGGTCATCTTCTGGGCCGCCACCTCGACCTCTTCATCATAGGCCTCGGCCGTCTTCTTGAGAAGCTCTTCGAGCCGGCCCGACTCCTCGCCGACGCTGATCATGTAGCCGACGACGGGAGGAAAGACCTTGCTCTGCTTGAGCGGGGTCGCGATGTCCGCGCCTTCGGCGATCTTCTGCCGGACCATGTCCAGGGTGTCGGCGAGGAGCTCGTTGTCGACGACTTTTCTCACCACGCCCATCGCCTCCAGGACGGGCAGGCCGCTTTCCAGGAGCGTCGCGAACGTCATCGCGAACCGGGAGATGGAGACCTTCTTGATCAGGTTCCCCATGACCGGGATGCGCAACTTCTGGGTGTCGATCCAGAGCCGTCCGGCCTTGTTGGCCCGCGCATGGGAGTACAGCACCCCGGCCGCGATCCCCAGGGCCAAGAGCACCCACCAGTACCTCCCCATGAAGCCCGACACGAACAGGAGGATCTCGGTCGGAAGCGGGAGCGCCGCCTTCCCCTGTTTCTGAATGACTTCCATGATCTTGGGGACGACGTAGGTGAGCAGCACCGCCACGACGCCCGTCCCGATCAGGACCATGATGATCGGATACGTGAGCGCGGCCATCACCTTGGCCCGCGTCCGGTTCTGCGCATGGAGGTAGTCCGCCACCCGGAAGAGCACCTTGTCCAGGTTGCCCCCCGCCTCGCCGGCGCGGACCATGTTCGTGAAAAGATCCCCGAAGTAGACGGGATGGCCGCCCATCGCGTCGGAGAGCGTGCCGCCCTGCGACACCTTCTCCCGCACGTCCATGAGCGAAGCCTTGAGGTCCCGATACTCGACCTGGTCGATGATCGCCGAAAGGGCGCCGATCATGGGGATGCCGGAGCCCAGGAGCGTCGCCATCTGGCGGGTGAGCATGGCGATCTGTTCGGGTCGCCGCCGGAGGAACAGCTGGCGCCGCTTGCGGACGGGCCCTTCCTTCTGGTCCCCGCCGACCGTCCGGAGGTCGGTGACGTGCAGCCGCCGGCCCTTGAGCTTGAGCCGGGCGTCCTTGGGAGAATCGGCATCGATGACGCCCGCGTCGGCGCCGCCGTCCTCCTTCAGGGCCTTGTACGTATAGACAGGCATTGGGCAGACGGCACGGGGCCATGGTCAGGAAGCTTCCCCGCCCGTCGGGGGCCCCGGCCAGGGCCGGATGCCGACTGCCCACGGCCTCCCTAGAAGGTATCCATCTGGGTCACCCGCAGCACTTCCTCGGGCGTCGTCTTCCCCGCCAGCACTTTCCGAGCCCCGTCCATCCGCAGGGTCCTCATCCCGCGCTTGATCGCGTCGGACTTGATGAACGTCGAGCCGACCCGCCGCATCGTCTGGTCGCGGACCAGATCGTCGACGGTGAAGATCTCGAAGATCGCGCTGCGGTCCTGATAGCCGGAGTTCAGGCAGTACGGGCAGCCCTTCCCCTTCCAAAGCACGCCTCCGGTCACGTCCTTCATCGCCAGGCCGATGCCCATGACCTCGCGTTCGGTCGGCGCGTATTCCGCCTTGCAGTGCTTGCAGATCATGCGGACGAGGCGCTGGGCGACCACGCCGATCACGGAGCTCGCGACGAGGTACGGCTCGACCCCCAGGTCCAAAAGACGAGTAATCGCGCCGGGAGCGTCGTTCGTGTGCAGGGTCGAGAAGACCAGGTGGCCCGTCAGCGCCGCCTGGATCGCGATCGCCGCCGTTTCGAGGTCGCGGATTTCGCCGACGAAGATGATGTCCGGGTCCTGGCGGACGATCGAGCGCAGCCCGGCGCCGAACGTCAGGCCCTTCTTCGAGTTGACCTCGATCTGACTGATCCCCGGCAGGTGATATTCGATCGGGTCCTCGATCGTCATCACGTTGTATTCGATCGTGTTGATCTTCTTCAGGGCCGCGTAGAGCGAGGTGGTCTTTCCGCTGCCGGTGGGACCCGTGACGAGCACGATCCCGTGGGAGGCGTCGACCAGGCGCTTGAAGGTCTCGGCATCCGAGCCTTCCAGGCCCAGCTCGCCCAGGTCGTAGAGGCGCGCCCCCTTGTCGAGCAGACGCATCACGATGCGCTCCCCGTAGATGGTGGGCACGCTGGAGATGCGGATGTCGACATCGCTGTCGCCGAGCTTGACGTTGGCGCCGCCGTCCTGCGGCAGCCGTCGCTCGGCGATGTCCATCTTCCCCATGATCTTGATGCGCGAGAGGACGGCATCCTGGATCTTCTTGGGGGGCGCCATCATGTCATAGAGAATGCCGTCGATCCGGTAGCGGATCTGGAGCTTGTCCTCGTAGGGCTGGATGTGCACGTCCGAGGCGCGCATCTTGAGGGCCTGGAACAGGATCATGTTGACGAGCTTGATGATGGGCGCCTTGTTGGCGATGTCGAGCAGATCCTGCGACCCCTCGACCTCCTTCGTCAGGCCCGCAAGCTCGCCCTCGTCGAACTGGTCGAGCATCTCGTCGACGACGTCGACCTTGGCCTGATAGGCGCGGTTGATGAGGGCGGTGATCTCGCCCCGCGGGGCCAGGACCGGCTCCACAATGCGGTCGAGCATCGCGGAGAGCTCGTCGATCGGATGGGTGTCCAGCGGCGAACAGGAGGCGACGCGGACCGTCCCGTTGGCCTTCCCGATCGCGATCAGGTTGTGATGGCGCGCGAAGGACACCGGCACCGCGTCGACGAATTCCTTGGGGACGGCCTGCTCGACGACGCGGTCCAGGACGGGCAGGCCCAGGCATTCCCCGAAGATCCGGAGCATCTGCGCTTCGGTGAGGTAGCCGGAGGTCGACAGGACGCGGTCGAGGGTCTGGTGAGTCGTCTTGGCCAGATGCACCCACTCTTCGAACTTGTCCTGGACGTAGAGCTTGTCGCGTTCCAGGATCCGCTTGAGTTCGTCGATCAGGGCCATGGCGTCCTACCGGCTCCCCTCGTCTTCCTTGCGGGTATCCCGGGGAACGATGAACCGGAACGTGGATCGCGGCTCCGGTTCGGCCGTCCCCTCGACGTTCAGGCCCTTGAGCGGCTCCCCGCGGAGGGCGTCGATTTCCTCCTTGCGCTCCCGGGTCAGATCCCGGTGGTCGCCGAAGCCGTAGTCGTACAGGATGTAGGGCGTGAGGAAGATGTAAAGCGTCCGCTTGTCCTCGCTGTAGGAATCGTTGCGGAAAAGCCAGCCCAGGAGCGGGAGGTGCCCCAGGAGCGGCACCCCGGACGTGGAATCCGACTTGTCCTGCGTGACGATGCCGCCGATGACCATCGTTCCGGCATTGGGAACCATGATCTCCTTGGTGGAGATTTCACGGGAGGTCTTCGGGGGCGGGATGCTGGGGTCCGTCGAGGTGCCGGTGAACTTCTCGATCTTCACCTTCGTCTCGAGCCGGAGATAGCCGCCCTCGCTGATGTGCGGCGAGATGGTCAGCGTCGTGGAGGCCTCCTCGAAGCGGCTGAAGGTCGTCTGCGAGATGCCCGTGCCCGTGATGGTGTTCGTCGTCACCGGCACCTGCTGCTTCACGGAGATTTCCGCGATCCCGTTGTCGTTCGTCGCGGCCTCGGGCTGATCGAGAATCGAGACGCGGGCCTTGGTCTCAAGGGCATGAAGGAGCGCGGGGATGTTGCCGACGCGGTCCTTGAGGGCGAGCAGCGTGAGGCCCGGCGTCGAATTGGGCGACACCGCGAAGGTGTTGTTCGTCGTGTCCGGCGTGAGCGTCGACAGGCCGAATCCCGTTCCGCCGCCGCCGATCAGACGCCCGGACGGGTTTTCGAGGTGCTTCAGTTCGACGCCCAGGTCGAAGGTGTCATCCGCCGTGATTTCGACGACGGTCGCCTTGATGAGCACCTGGGGCCGGCGCTGGTCGAGGCGCCGGATGATCTGCTCCAGGGTCCGGTAGGTGTTCCGGTCGGTGACGATGATCACGGAATTCGAGCGCACGTCGGCGACGATCGTCGGCTCGGACCCGGTCAGCTGCGTGCCCTGACCCCCGAAGGGGGAGGACGGCCCGATGACGCCCTGGGGCGCGACGGCCTGGCCGGGCTTGACCGCCCCCTGACCGCCGCCGCTGGGGACGCCGTCCTGGCTCACGCCGATCCGGTACATGGCGTTCAGGGTCTTGACGATGTCGAGCGCGTTCGTATGCCGCAGGTGCGAGATGTAGATGCCGCTCGTCTCGAACTGCGTCTCGGCGTCGAGGCGCTTCACGACCTCCTCGAGCTGGGGCAGGCGGTTGGGCTCCGCCAGGAGGACAACGGAATTCGTCCGCTTGTCCGCCACCACCTTCACCGACTCATTGCCCGCGGTCGGGGAAGGGACTCCGGGAACGCCGGGGGCGCGGGCCCCGGTCGATCGGCCGATCAAGGTCTGGACCAGGCCCGCCATCATCTGCTCGATGTCGGTCGCGATGGCGTTCCGGAGCGGGATGAGCTTCAGCTCGATGTCCGGCTTCTTGACGTCCATGATGTGGATGATGTCTTCGAAGCGCTTGATGTTGAAATCGAAGTCCGTGGCGATCAGGAGCCCGGCCGACTCGATCGACAGCACGTTCTGCGGAAACGAGGCCATGTTGATGAGGGCCGCCTGGACGTCGCGCGGGCTGACGAACTGCAGCTGGAAGATCCGGGTCACGAAGCGGTCTTCGGGAGTGACGACATCCTTGTTCTGGACGGGGACGTTGCCCTTGCCCGCGACCTGCGAGGGCTTGAGCTTGTAGATCTCCTCCCCTTCCTTGCCGAGGGAGTTCAGGGTGAGGTCGCTCACCTGGAGGATCGACTGGTAAGCCTTCCAGAGCACCTCCGGATCGTCGGCCACCGGCCGGTCGCTTACGAAATGCACGCGCTTGTTGCGCAGGCCCAGGTCCTCGGTCCAGATGATCGTCTTCTTGGTGATGCGCTGGACCGCGATGGTCAGGTCGTGAAGATTGACGTCCTGGAGCACCCCGCCGAGCTTCCGGGGATCCTGGTCCGGCGCCTTCTTGTCCTGCGCGAGGAGGATCGACCCCGCCAGGCACGTCAGGATCGCCGCCCCCACCATGCGATTCATAATCGCCTCCCTATCGCTCATCCGACCCGGCCCACGGTGCGATCGCGCGGTCGGCCAGGGCTCCCGTCGACGGCTGGCCGCCGAAATCGAAGGTCCCCTGCTGCCCCGCGGAGGCCCGGAGGCGCTGGTCCTGCGCGCCCCGCAGCTCGGCCATGCCCCGGTCCACCCGGGCGACGAGGCGTCGGGAGGATTCCGTCCGCGTCGCGGGGATCACGGCGTGGCCTTCGCGCGACTCGACGGATCCGCCGACCATCCCTCCGCCCTGCACGTCCCGCAGGCTCACTTCCACGCGACCCCCGGACACGCGGACCACGCTGTTGGAGATGTCGCTGATCCGGAGGGCTTCGCCGGCGGAGGGATCCACCGCCACGCAGAGGCGGCCCCGATCCAGCGCGAGCGCCAGCACATCGACGAGATCAATCGAGGTCTCCTGGTCGAGCCAGACGCGGTGCGGCCCCTCGGCCAGTTCGACGACGGTTCCGGGCTGGGTGACCAGGCGGTCGCCCACGCGGACCTTCTCCCCGGCGGCCAGCGGCCGCCAGGTGCCGCTGGAGCGGTCCAGAAGGTCGGCGCGGCCCCTCAAGGAGGCCACCTCGAGCGACCAGGACCGCGTCCGCAGGAGGGGGCCCGCCACGAGCACCAGAAAGGCCGCGGCGGCCGCGATCCACGGTGCCCAGGTAAGGCGGGGACGGGCGAGGAGCTTCTCGGACTGCTCGGCGTGGACGCGGGCCATGGCGGCCACCGCCGCGGAACGCCGCTCGGTGGACGGAGACGCGGCCGGGACGGACCTCAGGACGCCGACGGCCCTTCCGATCCTTTCCTTCGCGGCGCGGCAGTCCGCGCAGCCCGCAACGTGGGCTGCGACCGCGGCTGCCGGCTCCGCGTCGAGATCTCCCAGGGCAAGTTCGGGCAGCTGTTTGCGGATCTCCGTGCAGGTCATGACTTATCCTCCTTGGGCGCGGGAGGAGCGGTCATCCTCCGCTCCCAGAAGCCCCGCCAGATCGCGGATCGCTTCGTGGATGCGGAACTTCACCGTCCCCACGGGCGCCCTCTGGATACGGGCGATTTCCGAGTACTGCAGTCCCGCGTACATCCGCAGGACCAGCGCCTCGCGCTTGATCGGCGACAGGCCTCCCAGAGCCTCGGTCACCCGGCGCTCGTCCTCGGTGGACTCGGCGCGGCGGTCGGGAGGCTCGGAGCCGGCGCGAAGCACGTCTTTGAAGTAGATCACCCGGCCCTTGCTCTCCGAAGCGGCGGCATCGAGCGTGGTCTCCCGGTGGCGCCTCTTGGCCTTGAGCCAGTCCAGACTGAGGTTCCGGGCAATCGTGTGGATCCAGGTGGAGAGCGACGCCTCGGGCCGGAATTCGCCCAGCGTCTTCACGACGCGGACGAAGGTCTCCTGGAAGAGGTCCTCGGCGACGTGGGGTTCGCCCACGAAGCGGAGGATGAAATTGATGAGGGGTTTTTCCAGCCGCTCGACCAGCTCGCGATAAGCGGCGGAATCTCCCCGGGCGCATCTCCGCAGGAGCTCTTCGTCCAGGTTCACGGACACCTCTTCTCCGGCGGCCATGGCCGGCCTCCTTCTAACGATGTCACCCCGGAGGGGTTGGCCCCCCCTTGCATTTTCGTCCTATTTGTACCAAAAGGAGAGAGGGGGAGCTCCGGGGCGCCAGATCGGAAGCCGGGGCCTTCATGGCGTCATCTTGCAGGGATTCCGTGCCGGGATCCGTCTAGATACCGTAGCGCCGATTGTGGTAAAGTGAGGGCACGATGCCGCGACAGGCACAGCGCCGCCAGGGGACTGCCGAGCGGGACGACGCCGTCCTCATCACCCGCTCGCGAAGCGGTGAAACCGAGGCCTTCGAGCAGCTGATGGCGAAGTATGCCAATCTGGTCGGCTCGATCGCCTACAACATCGTGGGCGACGTCCATGTCGCGGGCGACATCACCCAGGACACCTTTCTCAAGGTCTTCCGGAACCTGGCCAACCTGGAGGATCCTCGGCGCTTCAAGGGCTGGCTCTGCTCGATCGTGCGCACCACTTGCGTCGACTGGCTGCGAAAGGAGCGGGTCAAGCCGACCTCCCTGGAGAAGATCACCGACGAGGGGCTGGAGCCCGAGGGCGAGTTCATCGGAACGGTATTCAAGCAGACCTCGACCGAGCTCGAGGAGCTCCGGGAGAAGGTGCTGCACGTCGTCAACGCGCTCCCCAAGATCTATCAGCAGATCATCCTCCTGAGACACCTCCGGAAGATGACCTACCGCGAGATGGGCGACTTCCTGGGACTTCCGGTCGCCACGATCGAATCCCGGCTGTACCGGGCGCGGCTGATGCTGAAAGAGAAACTGATGGATCTGTACTGGTAAGACCATTCATGGAAGGAAATACGCCCATGTCCTGCGGCGACGATCTGAAGACCCTGCTGTCCCGCTACGTGGATGGCGAGCTGTCCTCCGAGGAACGGGCCCGAGCGGACGAGCACGTCGCGGCCTGCGTCCCCTGCCGGGACCTGCTGCAGCTCTTTCAGAAGAATGAAAGCCTCCTGTCCAATGCGCTGTCGACCGAATCGTTCGGCAACAATGTCATCGAGGCGGTGATCAGCGAGCTCAAGCGCGAAGGCGTTCCCGCCGAGGCCAAACCCGTCGAGGAGGCCCTGGAGTTCTCCCGCTTCAAGCCGGGCCTGCAGTTGGCGGCGGCCGCCCTGCTCATCGTGGGCCTCGTCGCGCTGCTCACGAGCTCCCACAGCCGCGAGTTGACGGCGCTCCAGGCGCAGCTGGATCAGATGGGCAAGTCGCAGCAGGACCTCGTCCGCCGCATATCCTCCATCCAGGAGGAGTCCATCCAGCAGATCCTGTCGATGCGCGCGGGAGACGCCCTCCAGCGCGCCCCCGAAGGCTGGGGCCTGGGCTACATCACCCCGCAGCACCTCGTGGTCCGGGCGAGCTTCGACCCCAAGCTGTACGGCGCCTTCTCCGTCTATCGGCACGCCGAAGGACAGGCGGACGACCAGTTCATCAAGCTCAA
>DATGFI010000722.1:0-8334 GCA_035309205.1 Planctomycetota bacterium
CGCTTCCGGCCTGCCCGCTACAGCTTTGACCGGGTCGGATTTCCACCGACTGGACTCGATTTGGAAGGTTTCACTGACTCATGTCAGTTCCTCCTTTCCCAGACTTATCCTGGCGCGATCCGGGTGAAGAGCCAGAGCCGCCCCGGGTGAAGAGCCTAGTGGAGCGGGCGACCAGATTTGAACTGGCGACCTTCTCGTTGGCAACCGTCCCATGGGTTATGCGTCGCATTGAATCTGGATTGCTCGGAATGCGTCTACACGGTGCTTTGGACGCGTTTTAAGCGGTTTTCGGCTTTCGTCATCTTGGCTCGTGTTGAGTCGTGATAAACCCTCAAAAGTCCCCTAAGTTGGCACACTAATGGCACCAACTTCTGGTCAATTCACATCCGCGGTCATGCAGTACACTGCACAAGAACGCAAACTCTTGTGCAGTATACCGCACAGCAATTCCAGGAGTCTCGCTGTGCACTCTGATGGAAATCTCGTATGGCAAAGCCATCCGTATCGTTGATCGGCGACTGGCGGATCGTGGAGATGGATCTTTGGGATCGTGAGTACATGGACATGGAGGTGCCCGCGTTCATCCGTTTTGAAAAAGAGGGAGGCGAGTTCCAGTTCGGACTGGTGTCAGGGTCGATCGACGGCCGTTATCGGAGCAAGTCCGGGCAAGCCGGCGTCGAGTTCACCTGGGAGGGGCAGGACGAAATGGATGCTGTCTCCGGGCGCGGCTGGGCCACGCTGGAAAGCGACAACCTCCTCAAGGGCATGATCTTCTTCCATGGTGGCGACGAATCCGGATTCGTCGCCAAGCGCCGGAAAGCAAAGCCGAAGAGCATGCGGAAGTCCTGAGGCAAGCTCAGGCGCGACTGCTCAACATGTCCAGCGTATCCTCCGGCAGCCCGGGCTTGGCCTTCCACTCGGGCCAGAGCACCAGCGGCGGATCCGCAATCAGACGGTCGTCAAGCTTCAAGTTTCCCAAGTCGTCGTTCAAGTGCGGCCGCCCCCCGCAGTGCAGGGCCAGACAGCGCACGCGCGGATAGCATTCCCGGTAGCCACAGATCCTGCCGATGTAGCGGCCTCCCTCGGCAAGGAAGATGTCGGCCCCGCTGGACATGCTTTGCGTGGACCCTTTCAGACTTCTCGAAATGCGGGCCAGTTCCGCAAGATCCAGTCCGGGGCGCAAACTCAAGAGAATGTCGATGTCTTTCGGCTTCGCCTTGGGAGTGCAGAGGGAGCCGACCAGGGCGATCCTCTGAATACCGTCCAGGCCTTGGATCCGCCGGACGTATTCGGCTGCCAAGGACAGCAACTTCATCCGTCGATCTTCATTCATGCAGCGCCCGACGCGAGCATCGCCCACAATCCCAAGATCAGGCTCGAATGAAGAACTCGAATTCGAATCCTTCGTAAGTCGATAGCATCCGTCCGACCTCCTCCCACGAGAGAGGTTTCCCGTCCACGATCAGGGTGGGCTCCTCCGAACCCTTGCTTGACGTGATTCTCCCGCGAAGGACATCGTGCGTCATGCTCCAGGCTCGGCGGCCTTCCTCCCGCTCAATGTGACGGACGTTGAGGATTGCGCTCATCTTCTGGCGCAGCATCCACAGCGCCTGGCCAGACGCGCCGGAAGGCGCAACCACCATGAACCGGTACCCGTCCACTTTGCCCGCTTCCACGGCCTCGGCCCGAAGACCGCCGGGAGTCTCGTCCAGGCGGGTCACGAAATGCCGCGTACGGCCCGCGAAGTCCGTATGAGTCTCATTCATTTCTTCCATTCCGGCCTTCCTCTAGTTTTCCGTCAGCTTCGCTTCGTCCAGTATCGCGACAAGATTCTTCCGACGCCGGTTCTCCTCCCGCGTCTTCCGTACCAGTCCGGCGAACTCGGCGCCGCGACCCAGGCGAGTCATCACCCTCTTGATGGTGCGCAGGATTTCGACCACACGGTAGTAGGCCTGTTTGTCCGCGTGCCGGAGGGTTACTTCCAGATGCCTTTGGTGAATCGGAAGCGCGTCCTCAGGATGGGCCTCCTCGCGCACTTCGGCGAGAGCAAGCCACAGGCCATCCCGGCATCCCCCGGCCTTCGCCTCCGACCAGGCGGCTTCGACGTTCTCTTCCCAAAGAAAAATCTCGACCAGGGTTGATGCATCGGCCTCCCGCCCCCACCCGTCACGGTCGACGGCCTTCTTCTTTCCCTTCACAATCTCCGCCCGGATGACCGCGAGAGCCTTCTCCCTACACTCCTGCCAGTTCTTAATGGTGTCGGCATGTTTCTTCAAACCCTGATAGGTTTCCAGCCACGGCCTGTCGAGAAAGGCACGCCAGGCGAGGTCCATGGCCTCCTGGTGGCGACCCCGGCGGTGGTACTCCCACGACAGCGCCTCCCGAAGCCCCTCTCCTTCGTATCCGTCGAAGGTGCGAACCCCGCGCTCGATCCACTGGAGCGCCTCGTCCTGCTTGCCCGACTTCTGACAAATCTCGAAGAGTTCAAGGAAGGCCCACGGTCTGGACAGGTCCCGCTTCTTGACCTCGATCAACGCCTCCGGATCCCCTGATCGCTTCGCCATGCGATCAAGAATGGAAGTGAGCTGGTAGCGGCGTCCGCTGTACCGCTCCTCCTTATCGGAAGGCCCCAAGGGCGGAAGTTCCTTCCACGCCGCACGGGCCAGGCGCTCGTACTCCGCCTTCCCCTCTCCGCCGAGAACGTCGGCGTAGCGCTCCGTCGCGTCATAGAAGGCGCCGAGCCCCGATTCGACCTCGAGCCGGAAGAGACGTGCCGCTACGTCGGCCGGCCCCAGCCGCGCTTGCCGGCAGGCCTCATGATGGATCTCCTCCAGAAGCTCCATCAATCCCGTGAGGTGACCGTCGGAATCGTCCATCGAGTTCTGGCTCTCCTCGAGGAGTTCGCAGGCGTACTCCGCCAGATCGACGGCTTCTCGCGCGTGGCCGCTCCCGATCAGGGTCCGGATCGTCTCGATGGCGTCCTCGACCTTGTTCGAGTATTCGTAGGCGGAGTTCCAGTCGACGAAGTCCCGGATCTCGATCGCCTGGCGAAGGGCGTTCCGGTACCGTTTGAGGTCTGGCGCCCCGCCGCCCGCTTGCGCCGCTCGGAGCGCCAGACGGTCGAACAGCCTCTCGTCTTGCACGGCGAAGTCCGCTACCAGGTCCACGAGTTCCTTCTTGTCGCGCTTCTCGAGATAGCCGCGGATGTCCTCCATCGAAAACTGCAACTTCCGGGGAGAATCGTCCACCTTCCCCTGTCCGAGCCAGGTCAGCCCCACCGCGACCGCGTGCTTGCAGAAGGTTCCCTCCCCTCCCAAAGGGCAGGAGCACTGGTAGCCCAGCTGTCCAGACTCCACCCGGAGCCGCACTTTGTAGGTTCGGGTTCCCCGGACTCGTGCGCTGACGACGTTGTCCTTCGTCTCAAGCGCGCGGACTGCGCCGGCGTCGCAGTACTCCTCGCCGCGCTCGAAGTACTTCGGGCCGGCCATCTTCCGAAGAGTGGATTCCGTCAGGACCTCAGCCAGGGGCCGCGGCATGGAATGCGATTCTCGCTTCCGGACTCGGCTTCGAAAAGCATCTTGAGCATCCCCCCGCGCAACCTCGAAGGCCCCTGGATGGACGCTCGGTGCTTCCTTGTCGGACCTTCCGAAGATTGTTAGGGTTTGGGCGTGGCACGAAAGACAAGGGGCTCCCGACGCATCGTAATCATCGCCGGCCCCAACGGAGCCGGCAAAACCACGTTCGCCGAACAGTTTCTCCTCGGTGAGGCTGAATGCCCGGAGTTTATCAATGCTGATCTCATTGCACGAGGGCTGGCCCCATTTGCACCGGGGACGGTGGACTTCGAGGCAGGTCGGATCATGCTGTCTCAGATCCGGGCTCATACGAAGGCGGGAAAGAGCTTTGCCTTCGAGACGACGTTGAGCGGAACGGCCTACGCCCGCCTGATCCCGCAATGGCAAACCGCCGGCTTCCGCGTGGGCTTGGTGTTCCTGAGCTTGCCGCAGGTCGAGATCGCGCTGGCGCGGATTAGAGCTCGTGTGTCACAGGGAGGCCATGATGTCCCCGAACCCGTGGTGCGTCGACGTTTCGAGAGGGGCCTGAGGAATTTCGAACAGGTTTATCGTAGACTGGTGGATAGCTGGGCTTTGTACGACAGTTCGGGCAAGGCTCCGATGTTGATCGACGCAGGAGACAACGCATGACGCGGAGAATGGCTTCCAAGGACCCCGTTATTCGGGGGTCGCTGGCTGCCATGCGCCGGGCTGCCCGGGCCGCCCGTGCTCTTGCCATCAAGACCGGCACGCCGCTCTACGTCTGGCGCGATGGAAGGGTGGTCAACTTGAACCCCCGCGGACGCCTCAAGAAGACCCGACGACCCAGGCCGACCGGCTAATCCGAGCCGACGCTCAACCCATCGGGTCTTCGTTCTGCTTGGGCCATACCGGGCGATAGGGAACATCCGCCGCCGGCCACTCCCCCAGGAGCATCCAGGTCTCCCTCGACGACGAAGGCACGTCGACCGCCACCAGGTACCCCGGCCGCCCCACGATGTTAAGTCCCAGGCACGGCACTCCGGCGACTTCCGCAGTCACCCGCGCGTGGTGGTGGCCAAAGAAGCAGATCTGCGGCCGGGTCGAGGCGACCGCCCGGTCGAGTCCCTCGGCGTTCGAGACGTAGCGGCGCTCCTGGCCGGAGGCCCGCTTCTGGACGATCGTCACCCCCAGCGGCGCGTCGTGGAGAAGGAGGATGTCGATCGGGCGACGTCCCGCCAGCTCCTCGATCTCCCAGCGCGTGTAGTGCCGCTTTGAGTATCCCTGCAGCTTCCGCCGCTCGTAGTCGCTCGGCCCGTAGCAGCCACCGAGCCCCGCCACCCGGATCGCCCCCTTCCCGTCCGGCAGATCGACCGACCGCCCGTTCGGGACAAAGTGGAACCCGGGCAGGAGTTCGGTGCTCTTCCTCGAATCGATCCAATCGAAGTCCTCATGGTTCCCCTTGATGAACCAGGTCGGCCGGGGTGGACCCTGAGCTTCGGCCACCCAGCGGGGGAAGTCGCCGGCTCCCTCATGGTCGCGGGTCGCCCGGTCGACCTTCTCCGGGTCGGGCCAGACCCCGAAATCCCCGACGTGGAGCAGCGCCTCAAAGCGGACCTTGAGGGAGCGCTCGAACTCCGCGACGTCGGCATAAAGCCGGTCGAGCGCACCGTGGGTATCACCCGACACGCAGAGGATCATGGGTACACTCTTGAGTTCTCTAGAGATCGACGACCAGGGGCGCGTGGTTCGGTTCGTAGGCCTCGTCGCACACACTCGCATTCACGAACTTCGTCCCGCCGAGCTCCATCACCCCATATCCGTGATGCACATGCCCGAAAATGTGGAGCTTCGGTTTGATGCGTTCGACGACCTCCCTGAGATCCTGGCAGCCCACATGCTCCCCGTCGGGAGTCTGATCGAGGATGCCGGCCGGGGGGCCGTGGGTCACGAGGATGCACGTGTCCCTCGGGATCCGGTTCCACTTCTCCTGCAGCCGGTGTCCTCGCGGCAGGTTGAAGGCCCAGTTCAGGAACTCCGGCTGCCATGGACTTCCATAGATTTTCAGGTCTCTAATCTGGATCGCGCTGTCCTGGAGGTAGGTGATCGAAGGGGACAAGATGGCCCGAGCGAGACCGGGATCTTTCTCGAAGAGCCAGTCGTGATTGCCAGCGATCAGAATCTTGTGCTTGTGATGAAAGTGCGCCAGCCAACGGCTGAAATCCGTGATCTCGCGGACGGACCCTTCGTAGGTTCCGTCCCCGGCGTGGATCAGGATGTTCCCGTCCGGAACCTTGATCTTCGCCCTCTCGTGGGCCAGATGGGTGTCGGAAATGCAGACGATTCTCATGATCCTGAATTCCTGTAGGGGAAGGTGGAAGGGCGCCGACGCGCGGGTCAGGCCGTAAAGGGATGATTCAAGTGCTGGATCGAGACCGACATTGCCTGGAGAATAACCACGCTTCTTGAACCGGAATCAACGGAAAAGGTTCGATCCAAAGTATCCGGATCCCGACCCTGATGAGTCGGGGTTGGAGTTTTCCCTGAGCGGGCCCGAGGCTGTCCCTGTAACCTCAGGAACCCTCAAGACTTGAAATCACGTCCACCAGCAGTCGTTCGCCAGTAACCCGAAGCATCTCGGTGGTGACGTTGAGCCGATTGAGGAGCCCAACTTCTGTGGTAATCCGAGCTTCTTCAAGCACCACCCGGTTGTCTAGCAGGGCCCGAAGGCCACTGCCCACGCCTTTCACCAGAGTTCGCCACTTCGAAGGGAAGCAGCCCTTGAGCATCCGACGCCAGGCCGCGACCCATTCTGCCGTGCCTTCCCGGCCCTCGAGCCACGCGAGCGCGAGAACGCGACCGAGATCCTTGGCCGATCGCAGGATCGATTGGCCACCGATGCGTTCGCTCATGCGCTGCTGGCCCAGTTCGGAATGAGCGAGCAGATTGGCCAGGGACATGGCTGAAGGTGAAGCATACTCCAGCCCCTCGGCCGAGCGCAGCCTCCCCAAGGAAGTCACCGCCATGAACCGATAACACCCGATCACATACCAGCCGTCGCTCAGCCGAACGGGCACCCAGACGACCAGATCCTTCTGGGTTTTCTTCGGCAGACCCAGGATTTCGACGAAGAAGTCCCGGGACTTCGGAGGATTGAGACGGATGACTCTCAGGTCCTTCGTGGGTTTAGGACGCGACATCGGATAGCACTTATCGGTTCGCGTCCAGCCCTGCTTCAGAAGCTTTTCGGCGATCTTCCTGCAGGAGCCTACGTCGCCGGCCGGGTGGACAATGAGGTCGGCATCCTTCGTGTTCACGGCGCGGGTCTTGAGCTGGGAGCGGTAGTGGTAGGCCGCGGCTAGGCTCCCGACGATGAGGACGTGCGGGTGGAGGATCTTTGGAATCTCGCCGGCCAGCCGCCGGAAGAGATTCTTTGGATCGAGTTCGATCAACGGGCGGTCCTTTCGGTCATCCGGCCCACCAGTTCCTCGGCCTGCGTTGTAAGACCGAGTTCATGGAGGTCCAGGAGAGTCTCGACGGGATCCACCACCGACAGAGGATCTTTCGTCGACTGTTCGAATAGCGCTTCCTTGCGGAGGAGAGGATGGAGTGCGAGGACGATGTTTGGAGACCTCGACCCCACGATCGTCAGGGCCGGGTCGGCCTTAGTGATGGCGACCGTGCCGAAGACTTGGTTGGGCGCGTGAATCGATAGATCCAGTCGAGGGATCCCGTTCAGGTCGAAGTTCGTATCCCAATGGCGGGCCGCCACTACGCCCCCTACGGCGAGTTCAGCGGGAGCCTTGGCCCCGATCCTCTTCAAAAGCGCCTGAGGATCGGATGGCCGCCCCGACGTATCGGCGAAGTGGGTCGGCATCCGAAGGGAGAAGGACAGAGCCAGGACTTCGCCCCAGGTATTTCTCGGGAATGCGCTCATTTCCACGCGGCGGTTGTTCTGGCGAACCAATTCATGCTTCTCGACCAGGTGGTTCACGGCCTCGGCGACCGTGGGATAGGAACTCCCGGACTGGGCGATGATCTCGGCGATCTGCATCGGCCCTCGGTTGCGAAGCCAGTGGTTCAGGAGGATCTTGAAGATCTCGAAGAACTTCGGGGTGATGGCTTGGCGGGGGATGGACGCCTGCCTCCCGGTCCCTGCCGCGTGCGAATGAATCACGGCGGCCAGTTTTTCAAGGTCGGGTTCGGTCGGATCGGTCCAGGGTTGATTGCCCCCCACAGAGATTAGCGCCAGCTTTGAGGCAAGGGTCGGCCGAAGGAGCGACTTCACGGAAGCCCATTCTTTCCGAAGGCGATCGCTGGAGATGCTGGGGATGCGGACTGCCAGGACCCCTTGCCGGAGTTCAGGCTTGTCGCTCAGCACCCGGGCCAGTTGAACGGTTGCCGCCTGAAGGTCGCGGACCCCTTGGATGTTGAGCTTCAGCTCCAACGCCCTCCCTCCCTTCCAATCGTAGTCGTAAGGAGAGCCCGCGGGCGTCGGACGGAGGTCATCACCGAGTTCCAGGATGGGGCGTTCCACGTATTAAAAGTAGCACCTTCAATTACAAATAGCAACTAGATAAGTAGTTGCTACATTAAAACTATGATTCATGATCATACTGAAAGATTTTCGCCTTTCTGACATTCGAAGCGAGGACGACATCCATGGGCCTGACGCCGGCGAAGAGGAACCCTTCGTCTTTCGGCGAGGCCTCGTCGATGGGACACGCCCCCATCTCAAACAACCATTGAAGACGTCGGTCTCCGTGGCGGGCGGCGACGCGATCCCTGGTGTCATAGAAGA
>DATGFI010000723.1:0-4761 GCA_035309205.1 Planctomycetota bacterium
AGCGATGCACTCGGATCTTGCCGTCGCCGCCGTACGGAATGGCCGCGATGTCGGTGGCGGAGAACTCGACCTCGAAGAGGCGCCAGCTGAAGTTGCGGCCCTCGGCAAGGTACTGCTTGATGCACCAGTCGAGCGTCGCGACGTGGATGCCGTGCGAGCATTCCTTCGTCTCGTCCTCGTCCGCATCGTTGGCGACCGTGGCCCCGACGGCGTAGCTCAGCTTCGTTCCGCTCATCGGGCTCTTCGCATCGCTGGTGGTCAACTTGAATAGGCGGATCGGCCCGACCTGGTCGCGGAGCAACTGCAGCGGATTGGCGAGGCGTCGGACGTATGCGGCGGCTCCTGAGAGGTACGCCCCTGAGAGGTTCGCCCCTGAGAGGTTCGCCCCTGAGAGGTACGCCCCTGAGAGATTCGCCCCTGAGAGATTCGCCCCTAAGAGGTACGCCCCTGCCGCGACAGCCTCGACGACCGCCTCCAGCACGGTCGCCTTGTCACTCGACCACAGGACCGTGCCGTCCCACCTCTTGATCTGCACGACCGGAGCCTTCTTACGCTTCACGGGCAGGCTCCTCTCCCAGCTTCCTGAACTCCTCTTTCGTCTTCTCGGCGAGTTCCTTCTGCCACTCCTGCTTCTTCTTCTCGAGGGTGTCCGCGAGACCGCACAGCGCGAAGCCGAGCTGCCTGAGCGCTGTGGGGTCGTACGACCAGATGTCGAAGCCGGTGTGGCCGACATGGAGATGCCCGGACGGCTCACCGCCCCTCGCTTCGCCGACGTGAACTAGCGTGCTGTACGACTCGTCCGCCTCCATATAGACCGCAGCCGATACGTAGCTTCCAAGGTCACTCTTGGCTCTCATTCCTCCTCCTCTCGCAGAGACTCGGCCAGCTCGGCCGCGATCTCCGCCTTGCACCGGCTGCAGTACTCGGGGTCCTCGGTATCAAGCGTGTCGCCGCAGTCGGTGCAGACCGTGTCATCCGCGCGGCGCCGCTCCTGGCTCTCTCGACGGGTCTGCGCCTGCGCCTCCTGGTAGCGGAGGCGGGCGTTCAGGATCTCGTTACGCCACTTGTAGGCCGGGACGGTCACGCCGCAGCCTCGGCGAAGAGCCGACCCCACACGGGGAGGCATGCCCGGTACGCCGCCCGGATGTTCTCCATGGTCGGCTCCCGGTGAACCTTCACGATGGGGAGGAACCCCGCGCGAGGCGTGGGGAGGCTGTCCCCCGAGCATCGAGCCGTGAAGTAGCCTGCCGCGTTGGCGTACACCGTGAACCGCTCGGTATCTCCGCGCCGGGCTACGACCTTGCTTCCCTGCAGCACCGTGGTTGTTTGCATGTCCGCGTTCCTCCCTGTCAACTACGGGAGCCAGTTTGTTCCGTCCGTGGAACAATGTCAAGACGAAAAGTCATGACCGCTTCTTCCTCAGAATTCCCTGTCCGGTCGTCATGGTTGGTACCTCCGTTGAACTTCTGACCTAAGAATGTTCCATTAACGGAACAATGTCAACGGGAAAATACCGCGCCAGGAACCCTACGGGAATACGCCTACTTAGCGGAGTCTGTGCCGGATCTCCGCCAGCGCGCCGCAGCCGTCAAAACCCGGCACCCGTTGGAGTCCCAACTCCAGCCATCGGAGCAGGGTCTCCATGGTCATCGCGTTGAAGAAAGGGGCCTTGGGGCGGTTCGCGCCAACCAATGCCCCGCGTCCTGGTTGCCGAGTGGTCCGTCGGCGGGGGTGGGTTTGCATGGCCACCCTTCTATCGTCCGGCCGTGACAGGTAGTGTCGTCCGCTTCTGGAGCCTCTCCGCGCCATTTCGACCCCCAACGATTCACGATACCTACGTCTGGCACACGATACCGACGTGCTGGTTTTCGGCAAGTCGGGTCCCGCCCCTAACCCCTGGGGGTGACCCTCTTCCTCGACTTCGTCGGGAGCAGGAGCCTCGGCATCTCTGGGAACTCCGCCGCGGTGTTCTGGTGCGGGTGCTTGTCCGCGTGACGGTCCTTGATCTCCCGTACGAGCGGCTGCAGCGCCTTGAGGAGGTCGTCGATCGGCACCTTCGGCGGGCGGTCGTCGACGAGCTTCCCGATCAGGCTCGCATCGACCAGGATCGCCACGCAGGCGAGGAGCTTCCAGAGATGTGGCAGCCCGGAGTCCGGGTCGATGTCCTCACCGTTCCACCAGGCGAGAAAGTGGTCGAGCCCGGCGGTCTTGTACACCGACGCCCGCACCCCGGCGCGCCTCCAGTTGAACGCCCCGTACTTCACTGCCCCTTCCAGGAACGCCATCGAGCCGGCGACCAGGACGGTATCCGGGCAGAGATGCAGCGGGACCTTGCCGGTCGACACGGCATCCTTCGGGTTGGTCTCTTTCATTCCTCTCTTCACGGTCACCTCGGAATCGGAGAGCCGGGAGGCCGGTAGCACCAGCCCCCGCACTTCGGGTGATGGCAGCGGTAGCGGATCCACACGCGCGACCTGGTGAACCGCCGGCCGTGCGACAGCAGCGTCCCTTCGCGCTGGCAGTGCGGGCAGGTCTTGCTCGGCTCCTCGCTGAACAGCGCGAGGTTGAGCTTCGGCGTCAGCCCTGACCGGAGTTCCTTGTACACGCCCTCCAGGAGCCGGACGTCGTGCCGGTTGTACCGCATCATCTCCTTGAGCGCCGCCCGACGATTGGTGATGGTGTTCCCGCCGTCCGGCATGCACTCCTTCCAGAGATCGAAGTCGACGTCGATCTTCTGGCCCACCCCGAGCTTCTCGGCGACGTAGTCGAGCTTCAGCGAGTTGAAGTTGTACCGCTGGCGCTTCAGCTCCGCCCGCGTGTCCATCTCCAGGACCGGAGCGAGAGGCGTCAGCTTCGCCATCCGCATCCGGGTCCGAAGCCACGGCATGTCGAAGAATTCCCCGTTGTGGGCGATGACCATGTCCGCCTTCTCGACCAGGCCGGCCAGGCGCTTCAGGACGTTGAGGTCGGGGAACCGCTGTGAGAGGTCTAGGGAGGCCGCGACGGAGTGGATCTTCGGTACGTCCAGCCACTTCCACGCCGCGCAGAGGATGCTCCGCTCCCGAACGATGTTCTCGTAGGAGAGGTACTTGCTCGGGATCTTGAGCCCCCAGAAGTACCCGACGTTGGGGAGCGTCTCGAGGTCGAAGAGAAGAACGTTCGGCGTTCCGCTCATCGGAGAACCGGGCCTTGCAGCTCCTTCATGAAGTGCTCGACCCAGAGGTCGTACAGCTCCGGTCCCTCGGCCGTGCCCAGCTCCGACCATTGCCCGCAGGAGCACCTCGCCTCGGTCTGCGCCGCGTCCTGCGCGATGATCGGCTCGTGCTTCTTCAGTTCGACTCGGATCGCCGTCGAGTCGGCGTAGAAGGCCTTCACGGGTGCAGCACGCAGGGAGGGGCGATGACCACCGCGCCCTCTGAATTGTTGTCGCCGTCGCCCGCGGTGATATTCCACTCCTCGTACTCGGAGTGTGGCGTCTCCGCCGGCCTGGCGATGTTCTCCCAGAAGCAGCGGTGGTAATCCCCGTCGCCGTCGAAGACGTCGAGAATCGTCACGTCGAAGTTGGCGTTGCCGCACGGGTTGAGATCGGTCTCGAGCGGGAAGGTGGCCGTGATGTTGGGGTCCGGGCCGATCGGGTAGCCGCTGCAGTCCGGAGGGGTCGCGGTCGTCGGCGCGCTCGGTACCGCGGAAGGGGATGGCGCCGGTACCGCCGTCAGCCCGGTCTGGTTCCCGCAGGCCGCAGCCACCACGATGACCGCGAGGAGCACCAGCCACCTCATGACGTCGAGTCCGGAAGCACGGAGACCTCCCCGTTTTTGATTTCGCCGTGCCAGTGGCACTTTCCCGGCGGCTCGACGCCGAAGCTGCACTTGACGCTCGGCGTGATCGTCATCGTTCCGAAGTTGCCTGCGATGCTCCATCGGTCATTCGGAACGAAGACCCTCGCCAGAAGGCAATCGGCGGACCCTGTTTCGTCCAGCCCCTTCGCCGCATGCACTGGGCACGCGAACATGACGCCGCGCTGCTTCCCGTCTTCGGTCACCCACTTCGGCGCCAGGTCTGTGAACTTCACGGCGTGCTCGTCGTGGTTGTCTTCGGACACGGCCAGCCTGTCTCCGGCTGAGGGTCAGGCTTCTCCAGGCAGGCGTTCGGAGGGGCGCCGCACCCGAGGATCATCGAGCCGTGGAAGGTCATGACAATGAGGACCGCGTACACGACCAGGTAGATCGTGACCCGCACTAAGGACCTCATCGACAGCCTCCGGCGAACCGACACCCCGTGTACCCGGAGCTCCCCATCAGGACGAAGATGCCGACGGTCTTGAGCACCGCCCCCGTCTTCGACTGCCAGAAGCCGCCCGACGGCTTGCCCGCGACACGGGTCTGACACTCGCCGAACTCCTTCCGGCAGGCCTCCAGGTCGGCACCCATGACGAGGACCTTCTCGACGTCCTCCCTGGTGAACACCCAGAGCGCGTTCCCTCCGGTCCCGGAGACCATGAGGACCTCCGGCGTTGGCGTTGGGTCGAGGTAGGGGTTGCCCGTAGCGGGCGTTACGATCTCAGTGCCCGGAGGGAGCAGGTCCTTTGCCGGGCTGAGACCCGGGATCAGCCAGAGCAGAACCCAGAGCGCGATCGAGGTCCGCATCCAGGTCCGCGTTGCTCTTCGACTTGGTCTGCATCTCTGCTTCGAGATGTGCATTCTTCAGCTCCTCGTTGTCGAGCGCGTTCTCGGTTCTGCCTGCCTGATGAATGACGTGGAG
>DATGFI010000724.1:0-5476 GCA_035309205.1 Planctomycetota bacterium
TCCCCCAGGACAGGATTCGCTCCGCCGCCCTCCGTGGCCCGCCTGGCACGCGCCTTGCATTCCCCGTTGGTCCAAAGGAGGACTCCTCATGATTCGATTCGCGGCCGTCGCCCTGGCGCTCTTGGAAGCCGTCGCCGTCCAGGCGGACGAGACCCCCATCCCGCCGCCCAGAATGCCCATCCGGGAAATCACCGTGTTCAAGGACGGACATGCCCTTCTCCTCCACGAGGGCGAGATGCCCGTCAGCGACGCGGGCCACGTCGTCGTGGACGGGCTTCCCGTTCCCGTGATGGGAAGCTTCTGGCCGTACTCCGCCGATCCTGCCGCAACCCTTGCCAGTGTCATCGCCGGCCGTCAGAACATCAAGGTCGAGCGCGATGCCGCCACCATCCCGGACCTCCTGAACGCCAACAAGGGGGGCCAGGTCACGATCGCGCTGAAATCCCGGGAGTCCTGCACGGGGACCCTCGTTTCCCTCACCGGCAGCCTCGCCCTGGTGAAGACGCTCGAAGGTCTCCGACCTCTCCCCCTTGAGGCGATCGACACCGTGACGCTCCGCGACAAGAGCGAGACGCGCCTGACCGAGGAGGTATCCCGGGCCGCGCTGACACTCCGCCTGGACTGGGGCGCGAACGCCCCGCCCCGGAGAGCCCGAGTCGGCATGATGTACCTGCAGAAGGGCATCCGCTGGATCCCAAGCTACCGCATCGAGATCGACGGCAAGAGCCAGGCCAAGGTGCAGCTCAAGGCCACGCTCATTAACGAGATCGCCGACTTGGAAAATGTCGATGCTCACCTCGTGGTCGGTGTCCCATCGTTCGTGTTCAAGGAATCGCCCGATCCGGTCTCGCTCCAGCGCACGGTCGCCGAGCTCTCCCGCTACTTCCAGCCCGACAGCCAGACCGCCTACGCTTTCGGGAATGCGCTCTATTCGCAAAGCGAGCGCGCAAGCCAACCACGGGCGCCGGGCCCGGCCCCGGAGGCGCCGGCGGGGGACGGCTCCCCGGAGGACGTGTTCGTCTTCCCTGTGAAGAAGGTATCTCTCAAGAAGGGCGAATGCCTGGTGCTCCCCGTGGCCGAGTTCAAGGTCGAGTACAAGGATGTCTATGCGGTCGACATTCCACTGACGCCGCCCCGCGATGCACAGGCCTTTTTATCCGGACGCCCGGCTTCCGAACTGGAACGCCTCTACCAGGCCCCGAAAGCCATGCACAAGATCCGGCTGATGAACCGGACCGCGCAGCCCATCACGACGGCGCCCGCCCTGATCCTCCAGGGCGGCCGGGTCCTGGCACAGGGCATGACGACCTACACGTCGCCCGGCGGTTCGAGCGACCTCGAGGTCACGACTTCCCTGGATTTCCAGGTAAAAAAGACCGAATCCGAGAAGGAGCGTATTCCCAACGCCCTCCAGTGGCAGGGCAACCGCTACCAGCAGATCGGCCTCGACGGACAGATCTGTCTGACGAACTACCGCGCCGCTCCCGTCGAGATCGAAGTCCGGCGAGTCGTGCTCGGCGAAGTCGGCCCCCCGAGCCACGGCGGCACGGTCGAGAAGATCAATCTGATGGAAGATCCGAAAGCGGCCGAGCGCTATCCGTACTCCGCCTGGTCCACTTCCTATACGTGGTGGAACCAGATCAATCCGGTCAGCCGGGTTTCGTGGAAGGTGATGGTCGAGCCCGGCAAGAGCGTCGACCTCCTCTACTCCTGGAAGTACTACTGGAATTAGGGCGTGGTTCTGGAATCCTATCGGAAGAGCGTCAGGAAGAAGAGGACGACGCCTCCCGCGAGCAGCGGCGGCGCCGTCTTCTTCACGATGTCGATCGGGGAGACCCTCATAAGCGTCGACGAGAACATGACGACCGCCGCGACCGGCGACATCGTGCGGCCGAAGTTCGACGCCACCGC
This sequence comes from Planctomycetota bacterium, assembly GCA_035309205.1. Lineage (GTDB taxonomy): Bacteria > Planctomycetota > MHYJ01 > MHYJ01 > JACPRB01 > JACQFK01. The sequence continues at coordinate 1,912 of DATGFI010000724.1, forward strand.
CGCCAGGACGCCGAGATTGAGGGCGGCCGCCTGATCCAGCTTCGCGACCTCGGGCAGCACCGACTTGCAGAAGCTCACGCAGGGTGCGATCCCCGAGCCGGAGATCACCGCCAGTGCCCAGGGAAAGGCTTCCGTCGCGAGACGGCCCAGGATGCCCCGGCCCGACACCACCCGGATGAGCGCGTTGATCATTCCGACCGCCGTTATGCCCTCGACGAAGCAGCGGCCCGTGATGATCAGCGAGATGATATTGGCATAGGCCTTTCCCATTCCCTCGAAGAAGGCCCGGGCCTGGGCCGAGATATCCCTCCTGGTGACCAGGAGGGCGATCATGGTGCACAGGATCATCGCATGAGACACCGGGAATCCGTCCGGATACCGGTTCCTCACCCAGATCCAGGGCTCCAGGGGGATCTTCGGGATCAGCGCCATGAGGATCACCACCGGCAGGGGGGGAAGCAGGGCCTTGAGGAGATCGACTGGCGTCTCCTCCTGGCCCCCCTTCTCGAGCGCGGGCAGCTCGATGCGCTCCTTCCGGGTCCATGCCGTGAAGACTCCGACCGCGACGAAAAAGCTCGCGATCTCGGGCAGGACCATCGCCCGGAGCACACTGTCAGGCTGGACCCCGGTGCTGTCCTTGATGGCGACAAAGTCGGGTTCGCCCATATTGAGCAGGTTGCCCCCACCCGAACACCCGAGCACCAAGGTCGCACCGGCGATGGCCGGGGGGATGCCGGCCGCCAGAAGCAGCGGGGCGAGGATCTGGCCGACCGCCGCCGCCGAGCCCGTCTGGCTTGTGATTGCCGAGTTGGTGATGAAGCCCACGAGACAGCCGCCGGGAATGAGGGCCCAGGGCACCCTCCGGATCGGCTTCATCAACAGCCGGACCATCTCGCGGTCGCAACCGGTGACGGCGAGCACCGACGAGAACGCCAGTGCGGTGCAAATGGGCCCTACGTAGGTGGTGTCGCCCATGAACCTCAGGAATGCATCGAAGAGGCGGAACGGGTCCCGGACGAGCAGGCACAGGGATAAACCGGCGCCGAAGAGGACGAGCCGGACGTCGTAGCCCCGGAGCAGGAGGACCAGGGCGATCGCGATGATGAGGGTCGCCAGGACCATCGGGAACGTCACGAGGTCTAACCCTAGCTTCCTCTTCCCGAGCCGGGAAGGAAAAGGCGACGTAGCTCCGGCTCTAATCTATGATGGAGGCATGGGATTCGGGCATATCTATGTCAAGTCGGACCCGGAAGCGGTCGCGGCGCTGATCACCCGCTACCTCGAGGAGAAGGGCTTCGCGAAAACGGCCATGACGCCGGACCAGCATCCCAAGCGGATGAAGGAGATGCACGAGAACCAGCTGCGCCTGTACTGGATCTCGCCGCGTCTGGCCGGCTGGACGGGGATCTTCGAATTCCGCTATTACAGCAACGAGGATCGCACCCGCTGGGGGTATACCGATGACGCCCTTGCGCTGCGGCTGTCAAAAGAACTGGGCGAAACCTGGCGCCTGGAGGTGCTTGACGGCGCCGGATTCTGGCTTTACGCTCACTGCGTGAACGGGGAGGAAACGGAGAGCAAGGCCTACCAGGATACGCCGGCGGATCGAACGCTGGACCGCTCCCACCCCCGCTACGAGCTCAATCGCATCGTCGAACGCGAAGGCTTCCGCAACCTCGGCCTCGCCTACGAGCACGTCCCCGGCCCGAGCGTGGCGAAGATCGAGAACGTCGCCCAGAGCGCCCAGGGCATCGAAGGCTACGAAGGATTTCTGCACCTTGCGTTCCGGAAGGCGTCCAATGCCCCAGACGCACGGAGCCCCGCATGACCGACGCCCCTCCCGTACCCTGGCTGCAGCCCAAGACGAAGAAGCAGTTCGTCCTCACGATGAGCGTGCTCGCCGTCCTGCTGCTGACGAGCGTCGGGATCATGGTCTGGTTCGCGACCCGGGTGCCCGCCGTCCCCCCGGTGATCCAGAAGTCGCGGAATCTCTTCGAAGACCGCAAATACGACGAGGCCATCGCCCTTCTCCTGCCCGTCATCCAGGAGATCGAGAAAACCCGCAGCGCCGAGGACCCGACCCTGGTGAAGCACTTCGACCTTCTGGCGCAGATCTATGAGGCGACGGGAAAGCACGCGCAGGCTGAGCCGCTCTGGCGCCGCTCGATGCAGATTCGAAGCAAGGCGCTGGGCGCGGAGCATCCGGAGGTGATCGGCAGCGGCGACAAGCTGGCGATGTCGCTCGTCGCCCAGAAGAAGTTCCCGGAGGCCGAGGCGCTGCTGAAGAAGTCGCTTTCCCACCGCGAAGGAGCTTTCGGCCCGGACGATTCGCGGCTCATGCCCTCGCTGAATCGGCTCGCGGAGCTATATGTGGCCGAGGGCAAGTTCTCCGAGGCGGAGTCTCACGCCAAGCGCGCGGTCGAGATCGGCCGCGGCACGATCGGGCTGCAGCCGCCCTCGTTCGGCGATTCCCAGCGCTGGCTGGGCGCGGCGCTGGCGGGGCTGGGAAAGTTCGGGGACGCCGCACCGCTCTATGCGAACGCCCTGGCCATCAAAGTCAAACAGCTTCCGGAAGCCGCCCACATCCCGCCCAAACCGGGCCAGATCGCGCACGCCGACTTCGCCGACCTCTGCAAGGAAGCGGCCGCCGTTTATCGCAATGCCGGCAAGATCAAGGACGCCCAGGAGCTCGAGGACAAGGCCGAGCTCATCCTCCATCCGAAGCAGTAGGCTGCGATCCCGCGAGGCACGGTCCGACGACCTCCAAACACCTCCGGGACTCCCTTCCGCCAGAACAGGTCGAAGGGGAGTTCAGGACACGCGCGAGGGGTCGTCTATCGTCGTCAGCTCGTCCAAGGAGAAGCCGCTTCAGGAGAACGGCCCCCGGAACAAGCGGGCCCAGCCGCCGTGAGATTCCTCGAGGGGGGACGGAGGAGGCCCCGGCGACAGTCTCGCTCGGGAGGTGGGGGCGGAGGGGACTCCGGAATCGCCGATGGACGCTCGATGCCCGGGGCCGCGCGGCGCCGCGGCCCCTCGCCGCGACGGAGTCTTTAGACTTCCATCACTTCCTTCGTCTTCTTCTCCACAGCGTCCTGGACCTTCCCCTCGTACTCTTTGGTCAGGCGGTCGATCTCATCCTTGGTGCGCTTCGCTTCGTCCTCGGAGATGGTCTTTCCCTTCTCCTCGGTCTCCACCGTCTGGTTGGCCTCGCGGCGGATGTTCCGGAGGGAGACCTTCGCCTTCTCCCCGCACTCCTTCACCATCTTCGACATCTGCTTGCGGCGCTCCTCCGACAATGCGGGCACCGCGAGGCGGATGATCTTGCCGTCGGACTGAGGGGTCAGCCCCACCTCGGATTTCTGGATTGCCTTCACGATGTCGTTGATCACGCTGGGGTCGAAGGGCTTGACCATGATCATCCGCGGCTCGGGCACGGTGATCGACGCGAGCGACTTGAGCGGCGTCGGCGCGCCGTAGGCCTCGACCTTGAGCTGGTCGACCAGGCCCGCGGAGGCGCGGCCGGTGCGGACGCCGCGGAGCTCCTCGGTGAGGACCGAGACCGCCT
>DATGFI010000725.1:0-3178 GCA_035309205.1 Planctomycetota bacterium
AGACAGGCAGAAGTCGCCCGCCTGTGTCCAGGCCGCCAGATGAAAGATCCGATCCACCTTCAAGGGCGAGAAACGCTCGAGGGTCCCTTCCCGGGTCAGGTCCGCGTCCTTGGATCCGACCCCGGTCACGTCGTGGCCGTCTCGTCGAAGTCGCTCGACAAGCGCTCGGCCGAGGTAGCCGGTAGCCCCCGTGACAAAGATCCGGGTCATGGTTCGTATTCCCGCTTGAGCGCCTTCAAGCCCTTGTAGGCGCGGCCGCATTCGGCCAGAAACCTCCTCAGCGGAAGACCCCGGCTACGTCCATATTTTCTCTTCCGATGACCGACCGGGATCGACTCCACCCGGAAGTTCTCCCGTTCCGCGCGCAGGAGCAGTTCCGCGTTCAGGAGGGTTGTAAGATGCCGGATCCGAGGAAGGATCGCCTCCAGAAGCGGACGTTTCACGAAGCGGAAGGCGGAATTGACATCGTCATGACGGGTCTCGAAAAGGCTTCTCACGATCGCGTTGAACGCGTTCGAGGCGGCCACCCTGTAATACGGATCCTGGCGGCGCGTTTTCGAGCCGTGGACGAGGTCACAGGATTCCAGGAGGGGGGTGAGCTTCCAGATTTCCTCGGGGATGTACTGGCCGTCGGAGTCCGTGAAGAACACCAGGGGATTCCTCGCTCCCCGATAGAGGCGCATGGCGGAATTGAAGAATCCGTCCCGCGACGATTCGATGACGCGGATGTAGGGAAGCTCTTTGCGCAGTTCCGCCAGCTTCTCCCGAGTTCCGTCGGTGCTGCAATCATCGAAGACAAGCTCCGTTCCCGTCGGGAAATATCGGATGACCTGATCATGCCATTCCCGAACGACCTCCTCGATAATGTCGATCTCATCGCAGACCGGCATGAGAAAGGAGACGGGCAAGGTCGGCAGCCTTCGTTCCATGGCGCTCAGATCAATTCAGGTTCCGGGATCGGCACGAGGATTTTTCCTCCCCGGGCCCGGTAGGCCCCAAGCCGGGAGAGAATCTCCTCCTTGAAATTCCACGCCAGGAGAAGATAAACATCCGGCGGCGGGGTCCTGTCCTGGTGCAGGACGGGGATCCGGGTGCCGGGAATGGTCGTGCCGCACTTGGCTTCGTTGATCTCGGTGGCGCAGTCGATGTCGCGCTCCGTCAGGCCGCAGAAGTTGATGATGGTGGACCCCTTGACGGGGGCTCCCAGGGTCTGGATGCTCTTTCCTTCCCTGCGGAGAGATCGGATCAGGGTGGTCAGCGTGTCCCGAAGGCGGCAGACCCGCAACGCAAAGTCGTGATAGACGGCTTCTTCCAGCATTCCCCCCGCCTTCTCGCGGCGAAGTGCCTCCAGGAGGGCAGGGCTGCGGGGCTGCCCGCCCGCGTGGCCCGCGTAGGCGATGCAGGATCCGCCATGAATCGAGGGAAATCCGCAGTCGACGATCTCCAGCCCGTGGGATTCCAGAATCCGCCCCAGGGTGCTCAGCGAGTAGTACACCAGGTGTTCGTGGTAGATCTGATCGAAGGCACACTTTCGAATCATTTCCGGAAGGTAGATGAACTCCACGACCAGGAGACCGCCGGGCTCCAGCAGCTCACGAACGCCTTCGAACGCGCTCTTCAATTCCTCAAGATGAAAGAAGATGCCGGAGCCATGAATTACCCGGGCCGGGCCGTGCTCCACCAGGATCCGTCGCGCACAATCCCGGTTGAAAAAGGCCTGAAGGCAGACGACGCCGTTTTGCCGGGACCGCTCCGCCTGCAAGCGACCCGAATCCACATTGAGCACCCGGATTCCCTTCCGCACGAAGGCCTGAAGGAAGGTGCCGTCATTTCCTCCGACGTCGAGAACCAGTCCTTCCGCCGGATTCCTGCGAGTCAGGATTTCATCGGCGACCCGCTCGAAATGGGCCCGGAGCGATCGCGTGGTGCCCGAGAAGTAAAGATGCTCGCTGAACATCCTCTCCTTCGGGATCGTATACCCGATTTGTACCAGGGCGCAGGTTCTGCAGAAGTAGAGTTCCAGGGGATACTTCTGAGGCTGCCGCTTTTCCTCGATCGGAATGAAGTCGTTGCCCCAGGGCTGCTCTCCGAGATCGAGAATCCGCACCAGACGGGTCCCTTCGCAGTATCTGCAGGTGACCATGAGGGTCAAGACCCGCGAACCCTCGCGACGCGCCAACCTGGAATCCTCTTCACAAGGTAAAGCATACCCCTCATCCGGGGACTCGGACGATTGAATCGCACGTCAGGTCGCATCCCCCGGGCTGCGACCCGACGGATTGGATCGCTTCATGACCAGATGGAAGCCGGTCCCGTCCCGGGGGTCCCAGTCCTTGAAGCCGAGCCCGTTCCCCCGCACGAAATCTTCGATCCGGTAGGGATGGTCGAAGACTTCAATGAGACCGCCCCGGGCGAACGCTTCCAGCCACCAGGGCTTTGGCTTCAAGGTGACATGGTAGGTGGCTCCGCTGAGCAGATTGCCGTCAGGGTCCGTATCGACGGATCCCACGAAGATCCCCCCCTGCGCGAGGTGATTGGAAATCGACGCGATGAGGGTTCCCACAGCGCCCTCGGGGATATGCTCCAGCACTTCCCAGGAAGTGATGATGTCGAACATCATCGGACGGCCGTCGCGGTCCAGAAGCCGGAAGGGATGAGTCAGGTCGCACGTGAAGAGGTGAAGCGGGCAGAGACCCCATTCCCCGGTTTTCAATCGAAGCGAATGGTCTGAACCTTCCAGCCCCACCGCGACATGTCCCTCGGCGAGAAAACTCCGGACCAATCCCCCTCCCGCGCAGCCCAAATCCAGGAGCTTCAACGGGGTCCGCTGACCAAACAACTCGTTTGTTCGCGCATTGAACGCGGCATGGACCGAATTGTCGTAGATCGAACCTCGAGGATGCTTATGATCGTCGGACGATACCGCCACGGGATGCGCGGACTCGACGCGGTACAGGGGCTCCACCCCAAAGCGGTGCTCATAGGCCGCTTTCCACGCCGCATCCTCTCTCAGCTGAGCATCCGACTTCTTTTGACGCGGGCTGAGCGCGTCATCCATCCACTGAACCAGGCGAAAGAAAAGCTTTCCTGTCCAGGTGGGGCCCTGCTTCAGGAAATGAACTTTGAGCCGTCGGTACAGACGATAGACGGACCGGACGAACCGATGTCGTAGGGTGGG
>DATGFI010000726.1:0-2202 GCA_035309205.1 Planctomycetota bacterium
AGGCGGTCTCGCGAACCGATGGATCCGGATCTTCAAACAGCCGAATCATCCCGGGCAGATCTTCAGGCCGATCCAGCTTATCCAAGGCATAAAGGGCACTCTCCCGAACGCGGGGAGAGGGATCCTCGAGCAGAGGCACCAGATCCGGGCCGGCCCGCTTTCCGATCAGGGCCACGAGGGTATCCATGGCCCGTTGGCGGGTCTCCAGATGTGGATGCTGAAGAAGCTTCCGAAGCTCCGGGGTTGCTTCTCGGATGCGGAAGTTTTCCACCCTCCACATCGCATGGTCGCGGACTCGGGGATCCGGATCCGACAGGCATCGCACGGTGTCCGCGTCAGATTGTTCCAGTCGGGTGCCCCACAGGATTTGCAGGACTTTGTTGCGGATCTCGGCGTCGCCGTCCTTGAGGAGAGCCATGAGAGCGGAGTCCAGCTCGGGCCAGCCTTTGATGGGAAAGTTGGACCCGACGAATTCCAGGGTCGACCAGTCCTGCTTCCGGACAAGATCGGCCAGGGCGGTCGCCGAATCCCGATCCCCGAGATCCAGGAGGAGCCTCGCCGCCGCCCGCGCGAGCGTGGGCTCCGGACCCCGGAGCAGCTTGCGCCCCTCCCCCATTGCATCCCGCGCCTTAAGCGCGCCCAAGGCCACGATGGCAGCCGCCCGGACCTCCGTGTCTTTTTCGGAGCCGCTCATGGACCGAAGGAGCCTGGGAATGGCCCGGGGGGTTCCCAGCTTTCCCAGCGCTTCGGCGGCCGCCCGCCGGACCCGGTCCTCGGGGTCATCCAGAAGCGCCTCCAGGCGGGGGGCGGCCTCCTGGACCCCCTGGAGGCCGAGCGACTTCGCTGCCACCTCTCGGACCCAGGGATCGGGATCTCCCAGGCATGCCAGGAGCTCGGGCGAAGCCGCGCGACAGCCTTCTTCCCCCAGCAGGGTGGCGGCCACGGTGCGAATCCTCTCGTCCGAATCCCTGAGGAGAGGGATGAACTCCTTCGCCCACTCGCCCAGCACGAAGCCCTTCTCCCAATGAAGGCCGTAAACCTGCTCCACCACCTCTTTCCGCACTTCGAGCGAAGCGTCATGTAAACAGGGGGCGATCAGAGGAAGGGCGTCGAGATTGAACGTGTCGAGCAGGATCCGGGCGGCTCCGATGCGCTTGCCGGGATCCGGGTCCTGGATCAAGGCGGCGAATTCGACGTCCCGTTCGTAGGGCCTGAGCTTGCCCAAGGCTTCCGCAGCGACCTTTCGGAGGTCCTCGTCGGCGTCGCTCAGAAGCTTGACCATCTCCGGCAGGGCCACGCGGCCCCAAGGGAGCTCGACGGCTCGGCACACCCTTGCCTTCTGCTCGTAGCCTTTTGCCGACTGGAAGGCGCGCACCACGAGTGCTCCGAGACATCGGGAGCTTTCGCTCGAATTCAAATGTAGTTGGGAGATTTCGAGGAAAACGGCGGCCCACTCCGAGGGTGCTCCCCGGGAGAGACGATCGAGCGCGTCGGGAATGATTCCGGAGAGCTCGGTTGGCACAACCTTGGCGACATCAAGTCTACGGAGGAGCGCGGCCGCCGGGCCCGCGATTTGGGAATCTGTATCGCGAGAAGCTCTTTCTAGCTCCGATCGCGCCCCTTCACCCAACTTCTTGAGATGCTCGATCACCCGCTCCCGATCGGGTCCCGAGGACGAGGCGAGGCTCCGAATGAGGTCGCGGGCCTCCCGCGGCCCCGGCTCCTGAGCCGCGCACCCCAGGCACATCACGATCAGTGCGAGCAGCCAGAGGGATCTACCCCGTCTCGGGAGGTAAGCCGATGGAGGCACTATCATGATCGAGGTCACCCTCAAATTGTACTCCACGTCGCTTCTTGAACGCAGTTCAATTCCCCGGCCGGGACATTCCTGCGCTTTGCCATTTGCCGGGGTGGATTCATGTAGGTGATGCCAGACAACATTCCAAGATGGACCTCCTCGATGGCCATTGTGGCCATCGGTTTGACTTAGCAATGGAGGTCATGATGGCACATTCACTGGTTTCACTTCCCATGGATACGCCCTTGGGGCATCTGGTCCATAGGGCGCTGCTTCACTTGGAGTCGTTACACTACGGGCCGGATGCTCCGGAGCCTGGCCGGCGGGCGGAGACGCTGCGCGGGCGGCCTTCCGGAGGCCGGAGATGAAGTGGATCCGGTCGGCCACGATGGTGATGCGGGAAT
>DATGFI010000727.1:0-2061 GCA_035309205.1 Planctomycetota bacterium
CGCCCGTCAGGATGCGGATGGGCAGACCGAGTTCCTTCTGGACTCGGTCGATGATGTCCTGCCCGTTGGTTGCGGCCCGGAGAGCGAGGGTGCCGACGGCCTGGAGGCGTTCCGCGCCGCGTTCCTCGGCCAACGACTTCAGCTCGGCCAGAGCCGCGATCGTGCGGTCCGCCGCCTCGAGGGAGATGGCCCCCGTCTTCTGGAGCCCTTCGCCGAGCCGGGTGATGATCGTGCGGTGCAGGACGGGACTGACACGTCGGCCTGCCACGCGGCCGACGAGGAGCTTGACGGAATTCGTCCCAATGTCGATGGCGGCGAGATTCACGGGAAATGATTCTAAGGGGGATGGACTCCTTCGACAAGAGTCCCCCGGCTGGTATAATCGGCCTCGTGGTGAAGCTCGCGGCGGCCGGTTGCCTGCTGGCGGCGGCGCTGGCTCTTCTGGTGACGCTTTACGTCGGCGCCCGCACCCGCGGGCTCGAAGCTCACTGCCGGAACAACCTGAGGCAGCTCGGCGACATCGCCTGGCGCAACCGGAACTCGATCGATCCGGAACGCACGGGCCGCGACTTCTGGCAGGCCGTCCGCGAAGCCCAGTACCGGGACGTGCGCGGGAAATGGCAGCCCATCGACCCCGATCCCTTCATTTGCCCCGTTCTCGGTTCGACCCGGTCCAACGTGGCCGACGCATCGGCCATCGACTACCGCGGGCCGGCGAAGAGCCGCGACTTGATGAAGGATGGTCCCAAGGCCGAACCCCTCGGCGCCGACCGAACGGGCAACCATCCGTCCGGGGGCTTCGTGCTCCGGCTGGATACATCCGTGGACGAGGTCCCGCGGCTGGTCGAGCGCGTGAAGGACGGCGATCCCCTTTGGGCGGCGGCCGCCGCGGCGCTCAAGGATTAGCCGCGGGGGGGAGCGCGCCTTCGGTCTCCGGCCGGCGCCGGACCCGGGTCAGGTCCGCGACGTCCTCGAACATCGGCTGGACGTAGTCCTCGAACAGGATCTTCGCCGTCGAGGCGAGGGGGATGGCCAGAAGCATCCCGAAGAGCCCCAGAAGCTGGCTGGCGCTCAGGAGCGCCAGGATGATGATCATCGGATGCAGGCCGGTCTCTTTCCCGAGAATCAGCGGTTGGAACACCACGGCCTCCAGGACCTGGATCAGGGCGAACAGGCCCGCGGAGAGCCAGAAGGCCGCCCCGAACTGTCCCGTGTCCGCGAGGACGAAGAGCTCTACGGTCGTGAACATCGTCGTCACGCCCAGGTAGGGGACGATGCTGAGGACCGCGTAGAGCAGGCCGAAGAGCAGGGGATAGTGCACGCCGATGAGCTTGAGCCCCAGCAGGATGATCAGCCCCTCCATCAGGGAGATGGTGAGCTGGCCGCGGAAAAAAGACTTGTTGGCTCGGTGGATCCGGCCCAGGGTGCCCAGCGTCCGGGTCCGGTACGCCCGGGGGATCCAGTGCGTGAAGGACTCCCACCAGGGGTGAAGGTTCTTGAGGAGGAAGAAAAGATAGACCGGGACCAGAGCGAAGAACGAGAAGACCGCCATCAGGCTCGCGATTCCGCCCGTCACGTAACCCAACCCCTCGCTCAGCACGCGGCCGCTCAGGCCGGGCAGTTCCTGCCTGAAGGAGGCGACCCGGTCGCCCACGGCCTTCAGGACCTCGGCGCTTTTCTCGGGCCCCAGGGTGCGGTCCAGGGTGGGTTCCGCTTTGGCGAGCAGCTGCAGATACTTCGGCTTTTCGCCCAGGAATGTGACCTTGACGAAGTCCGAGGCCTGTCCGAAGGCGGCCGGCACCGCCCACAGGGCGATCGCCGAGACGACGCCGATCAGGACGACGTAGACGCCTGCGATGGAGGCCATGCGCGGGATGCGACGGCTCTCCAAGAAGACGATCGCCGGATTCAGGACGTAGGCCGTGAGGAGGGCGACGAGGAACGGCAGGAAGACCGAACGCAGGCGGTAGGCGAGGGCGAGCAGGACGAGCGAGAGTGCGCTCAGGATCGCGATCTTCCAGCCCCGGCTCATTTCGAGCTCTTGGTCGACCGCGGCTTGGC
>DATGFI010000728.1:0-3221 GCA_035309205.1 Planctomycetota bacterium
CGTTCAGGTCCATGACGAAAGGTTCCGTGGTGCTCACCCCGGCCGGGGGATCCATCGTGATCGTCCCCGAGGGCTTGTCGTCGATGATCCGGTCCTTGACGCCGGGGTAGATCTTGAGCGTCCGTTCATCCACGCGGATCAGCATATCCCGGAGGCCGTCTTTGTTGAAGTCCCCGCGGAAGTTCGGCCGGAACACCAGGTCGAGCGTCGCCGAGTCGCGGGTGACCTGGAACGAGAAGGGGATCGCGAACTTGAGCTCCTGCACCGGGTCCTTCGAGAAGCGGCCGTCCGCCTGCATCGGATAGATGTGGAGCTCCAGATCCACCTTGCCGGAGAGGAAGACCTGCAGGCCCTCGGAGATCCCGAACTTGCGCACGACGCCCATGATAAGGTCCAGCTTGCCTTGGCCGCTCAGGTCTTCAAGATAGATGCCGGTCGACCATCCGTCGGCCACGTTCATGATCTGGTCGGGCTGGGTCCAGTCGTTCCGGCCCGGCCTCCCGTAGTAGATCTGGACGCGACCCTTGGAGGGATAGATGAGCGCGACGTCGAGGAGGCCGTCGCCGTTGAAGTCGGCCACGCGGGGGGGGACGTCGAACTGCAGAAACCGGTTGCGCCGGCTCTTCTTGTCGACGGCCAGATCCTTGCTCTCGGCGGCCAGGAAGCTGCCGTCGGCCTGCTGGCGAAAGACGCCGATCGATTCCTCGCGATAGTAAGCGATGTCCTTGCGGCCCTGGCCGCCGGTGTCGCCGAACGACAGGAGCGGGACGCCGATCGTCTGGGTCAGCTTCTGGTGCGGGGCCCAGGGGACCAGGGTGGCGACATCCATAGGGACCGGAAGCTTCTGCAGGCAGCGGAACTCGCCCCCGGGATACTGCTTCATGACGAGAATCTCGTCGTCCTGAAAGAGCAGGACTTCCGATCGGCCGTCGCGGTCCAGATCGGGCGCGAATTCCGCGAAGAGCGGGGGGTGGGTGTCGGCGACCGTGCCTTCGAACATCGATGGATGCACGACCAGGTCCCGCGGCGCGCCGAATCCGGCCCCGTCGAAGGGGATCGCCTGGACCGCCCGCGAGCCGGCGGTGAAGATCGCGGGGAACTTCTCCCCGTCGAGCAGCCCGAAGGTCCAGAGGAAGACGGTCGGGTCGAGGCGCAGCACCTGCTGCGGCTTGGGGGTATACCGGCCTTCCTTCTGGAGGAAGATCTGAAGGTCGCGGCCGTTCTGGATGATCAGGTCGGGTTTGCCGTCCCCGTTCAGGTCGCGCGCTTCGATGTGGTGCGTCAAGGTGCCCGTTTCCAGGAAGGTGGTCTCGTAGGCGGGATCCTGGGCGGCCAGCACGGCCGCGAGCAGCAGCTTCATGAGGGACCCACTGTACTCCGAGGACGTCCCGGCGTCAATTCGGCCCCTCAGGGAACGGGAATCCCCGCGGGGCCGGCCGCCCCGGCAGCGCACCGGCCGGTCTCCAGGATGGCGGCGAGGCGTTCAATCTGCTAAGCTGGGCCGTTCATGGCGAAGATCCAGATTGAGCCCGCGGGTTCCGTGTCGCTCGACCTCGCAGTCCAGGGCTCCAAAAGCCTGACCAATCGCGCCCTCATCGCCGCCGCTCTCGCGCCCGGCATGACCAAGCTGGTCAACGCCTCGTTCTCGGACGATTCGAAGTACCTCGCCACCGCCCTCAACCAGATCGGCATCCCGGTAGAGACGCGCGACAAGGACGACGTGATCCTCGTCCAGGGCGGCAAGCCCCTCAAGCCCGACGGCGATTTCTTCATGGGGAACGCGGGCACGGCGCTGCGCTTTTTTACGTCATTCGTCTGCCTCGGCAAAGGACAGTACGAGATCGACGGCGAGGCGCGGATGCGGGAGCGGCCCATCGGCGGACTGGTCGAGGCGCTCCGGAAGCTCGGCGCGGAGATCCGGTACGAAATGTCGGAAGGCTGTCCGCCGCTGGCGATCCGAGCCCAGGGTCTCAAGGGCGGCAAGACCCTCGTCGCGGGGGACACCTCGAGCCAGTTCATCTCTTCGCTGCTCCTGTCGGCGCCCGGCGCGTCGGGCGCGGTCGAGATCGAGGTGGAGGGCGAGGTCGCCTCGAAGCCCTACATCGAGATCACCCTGGACGTGATGCGGGATCTGGGCGTCTCGGTCGAGCGCGAAGGCTACCGCCGCTTCCGCATCCCCCCCGGCTCGAAGTACCAGTCGAAGGTGTACAAGGTCGAGGCGGACGGGGCGAGCGCGAACTACTTCCTCGCGATGGCGGCGACGACGGCGGGGAAGGCCCGCGTGCGCGGCGTGGGTTCCCGCTCCCACCAGGGCGAGCTCAAGTTCGCCGCGATCCTCGAGCAGATGGGCTGCACGGTCCGTATGTTCCCCGAGGCCATCGAGGTCACGGGCGCCCCGCTCCAGGGGGTCGATGTGGACATGAACGACTGCCCCGATTCGGTCCAGACGCTGGCGGCGGTCGCGCTCTTTGCCAAGGGCGTCACCCGGGTGCGCAACGTGAAGAATCTGCGCGTCAAGGAGACGGACCGGATCGCGGCGATCGCCAAGGAGTGCGGAAAGCTCGGCGCCCACGTCGACGAGATGGAGGACGGCTTCGCCCTGACGCCGCCGGCGAGGGTCGGCGCCGCGGAGATCGACACGTACAAGGACCACCGGATGGCGATGAGCTTCGCGGTGGCGGCCGTCGCCGCTCCGGGCGTCGTCATTCGGGATCCGGACTGCGTCTCGAAGAGTTTCCCCGGCTTCTTCGAGCTGCTGGGCACTCTGGGAATCAAAGCCCGGCGCAGCTGAAAGGAACACCCGGCGCGGGGTCCGCGCCGACGACCTAGAGCCACTGGGTGAAGACCATCGCGGCGGCGATCATCAAGAGCAGGAGTATCCCGATCGGCCGCCAGGAGTCGCCCTGGATCCGGAGCGTCGACTTCAGCCAATTCGCGAATCCGAACCGGGCCACAGGGACCGCCCAACGGAGCAGGAACGCGAGGACCAGGACGCCGAGCCCCGCGATCAGGCCGGCGACCACCCACGGATTCGCCGCGACCAATCCCACCCAGGATCGCAGAAGATCCATCGATCAGTCCCGCCGGAAGAAGAGCAGCACCACCAGGAGCAGCGCCAGGAGCAGGAGGACGAGCCCCAGCGAGTCGTCGTGGATGCGGAAGGCGCCCTTCAGGTACCGGAGCACGCCGTAGTCCCGGATGGAAACGAAGGCCCGCATCAG
>DATGFI010000729.1:0-2193 GCA_035309205.1 Planctomycetota bacterium
CAACGAGCGCAACGCCTCGACGTCGCTCAAGACCCTGACGTCGGCCGAAGCCGACTTCCGCGCCAATGACCGTGACTGGAACCACGTCAACGACTTCTGGACGGCGGACGTGAAGGGCCTCTACACCATGACCAGCGCCGCGGTCACCGGCGCCGGCGGCGGCACGACCGATCCGCCCATCAAGCTGATCGAGCTGTCGATCGCCTCGGCCGACTCCGACGGCACGACGTTCTCCGGAACGACCGAGATCATGCCTCTGGGCACGTTCGCGGTGGCGTCGGCCAAGGCCGGCTACTGGTACCAGGCCCTGATCACGGACGACTCGTTGAACGGCTCGCTGGAAGCGACGTACAAGCTGGACACCGGCGGCACGCCCCTCATGGGCAGCTGCCACAATACGTCGAAGTTCGGATTCATCGCGTATCCGGATTCGCAGTCGGCGGGCAAGTATGTGTTCGTGGTGAACGAGAACAACACGATCTTCCGCAGCGCGACCTCCGGCACGGTGAAGCCCGGAACGTCGAATCCCCCGGGCCTTGTGAACGCTCCTTATACGAGCTTCCCGAACGACGGGAACCTGAAGTCCTACTGGAGCAAGCTGGACTAAGTCCAGGATCCAACGGGTGCAACGAAACCCCCGGGCGAAAGCCCGGGGGTTTTTCTTTTCCCGGAAGGGAGCCCGGTCCAGCAAGTTAGGATACTGCCATGATGAGCGAGGCGGGAGCGGCGCGACTGCGGGTCTTCTCGGTCTTCTATGTCTCCCTGATGGCCATCTGCGCCGAGCTGTGCCTGTCGCTCATGGTGAGCCTGAAGTCCTACAGCCACATGGTCTATGTGGTCATCTCCTTTGCGCTCCTGGGCTACGGCATGGGCTCCAACGCCTACCTCCTCCTGGGCTCCCGACTTCAGCGTCTCGGAACCGAGCTTCTCGCCGCACTGTCCCTGGCGGGCATTTCGGTCCTGACCACGCTGGCCGTCCACGCCCTTCCGGGCGTCCGGATCAATCTCCTCCTCATCTTCGACCCCGGGGCGATCCTTTCATTGGCCTTGGTCTACGGCCTCGTGGCTCTTCCATTCGCCGGAATCGGATTCCTCATCACGCTCCAGTTCTCCTCCGGGCTGAGGGAAACGCGGAGACTCTACTTCTGGGACCTGGTGGGTGCGGGATTGGGAGCGATGGTTTTCTTCCCGCTCATTTCCTCCCTGGGTCCCATCCGCTCCCTCGTCCTGCTTTCCTTGGTGTCTCTCGTACCCGCCGCGGCCTACCTGGGGATCGGGAGCCGGGGGCGCAGGCGGGGGATGGCGGGCCTGATCGTGCTCGCCCTCCTGGAGAGCGCCCTCACCTGGATTCCGGAGCCCGAGTACAAGGTGGATCTGGCGCTCGGGTGGGAATACATCCCTCTGTACTTCCACGAAGGCCAATACGAGCTGACGTGGAGGACCTGGCATCCGCTGGGCCGGACGGATCTTCACCGGATCGTCTCTCCGAAGTCCCGGGAGTGGTTCCAGACCCGGGGCGGTCCCATCACCTTTGAGATCCCGCTGGTTCCCGTGCCCGAATTCAGCTATTTCACGAATTCCTACAAGGCCGGAACGCCGGTCTTCAGCCTGTCTCCGGAGAACCTCAAGAAGGAAGGCTGCCAGGTCAAACCCTTCAGCACGGCGGTCGAAACCCCTTACGTGCTCCTGGATCGTCCGCGGGTCCTGATCATCGGTGCGGGCGGAGGCCGGGATCTCTTCATGGCGGGGGTGCACGACGCCACGGATGTGGTCGCGGCCGAGATCAACCCCGCGACCTATCAGGCCATGGCTCCCGGGGGAATCGCCTACGAGTACTCCGGAAGGATCTACACGAACCGGGGCACGAAGGTCCACAACATCGACGGCCGTCACCTGATCAAGAATCAGCCCCCCGAGTCGCGGGATCTGATCGTCCTGAATGGAATCGACACCTTCGCGGCCCTGGCGACGGGCGCGTTCGCCTTCGCGGAGAACTACCTGTACACCCAGGACGCCATCGTCGACTACCTCAAGGTTCTGAAGCCCGGCGGGATCATCAACTTCAACCGCTGGTTTGAAGGAAAAGAGAGGCCCCGCGAGACGCTTCGCCTGTTTCTCATGTCGATGGACGCGTTGCGCTCCCTGGGCGTGAAGGATCCCACGAAGCACGTCATCATCGGCCACGTCGACGGC
>DATGFI010000730.1:0-2757 GCA_035309205.1 Planctomycetota bacterium
GCGCCTGGAGGTTCCGGAGCCGCGCTTCAAACTCGACCGTGCTGGAGGGAACAATGGCGCGAAGAACGTCGACCAGCGCGCGGCGACGGCCGGGCCTTCGCAGTTCGGACGTGTAGTTCTCAAGTTCCGCGTCCTCCAGGATGGCGATCGTGCGGTGGCTGTTCGCAATCATCGTGCGGGTGGCCTTGCCCAGCGGGGTGACCTCTGCGATGAGGCCGGCGAACGGCAGCCTGGCCAGGGTCACGTAGGCGGGGATGTGCTCTCCGTAGCAGACAGAATTCATCAGCACCAGTCGGGTCACGCGCTCCGGCCAGTCTTCCGCAAAGCGCAGGATGATTCCGCCCCCGTAGGAATTCCCGACGAAGTCCGACCGGACCACATTCATGGCTTCCAGGAGCCCCCGGAGCCGCCGCGCCTGGGCGGGGATCGAGTAATCTTCGTCGACCGGCAGATCCGATTCGCCCGAGCCCAGCAGATCGACCGCGATCACCCGACGATGTTCCGCCAGCGGTCGGATCAGGTGGCGCCAGTCGTAGAGGGAGCCGCCCAGACCGTGCACCAGAACCACGGGCGGACCCTGGCCAAGATCCGCGACGCAGTAGCGCCGGCCGTCGATCGTCAGGTCCCGCAGCACCCCCTCCTGAAACAGCGTCTCGCGGAAAGGCGTAAGACGCCGGGAGGGACCCGAGGCCGCGGCGAATCCGCCGACGGCGCGAAGGAGACCCAGGGGAGAGAGGCTCATACCGGAAGGACTCCAAACGAGTGTCTCCGGAGCTGCAATTCTCATGCCAAGCCCCTGGCTCTCAGGAGACATCCTGGGGTGTGAATGCTTCTGCACCGATCTGTTTAAGAGCCAGGCCGCGTCAGTTCATCCAGCTCGAATTCCAGGACAGGCCGCCCCTTCTTCCCCTTCGACCCGCACGATGGGACTTTGGACCCGCAGGTCAGGCCAGCAGCGGCCCCACGACCTCCCCGCGAACGTCGGTCAGGCGGTAGTCGCGGCCGCTGTGCCGGAACGTCAGTTTCGTATGGTCGAACCCCATCAGGTGGAGAATCGTGGCATGGAAGTCATGCACATGGACGCCGTCCTTCACCACCTTCATGCCATATTCGTCGGTCTCGCCGTAGGCGATTCCCGGCCGGACTCCGGCACCCGCCAGCCACGAACTGAAGGCCCAGTTGTGGTGCTCGCGACCTTTGTGGTCCGCGCTGCTGTTGAACGGAGTGCGCCCGAATTCGGTCGTGAAGACCACGAGCGTGTCCTCCAGCATTCCGCGACGCTTCAAGTCCCGCAGGAGAGCCGCGATCGGGCGGTCCACGTTCTTCGCCAGCTTGGCATGGTCCAGCATGTCGCTGTGGGAATCCCAGTTGTTGCTGGAGCCTGAATCGATCAGCTCGATGAAGCGGACGCCGCGCTCCGAAAGACGTCGCGCGACAAGGCACTGCCAGCCGAAGCCGGTGGCCTGGCCGCGCGCGAGCCCGTAGAGGTCGAGCGTCTCGTCGTTCTCTTTGGTCAGATCGAATGCTTCGGGGGCCTCGAGCTGCATTCCGGCGGCGGTTTCGAACGACCGGATTCGCGCCGTGAGGATGGGATCGCCGGCACGAGCGGCGAGATGTTCGGCGTTTCGATCGCGCAGGGCCGCAAGTTCGAGGTCCTGAAGCTCCCGCGACGCCGCGCGCCGCTTCATATTGGCGATCGGTTCGGTGCCCGGTACGACCCAGGTGCCCTGGTGCTCGGCCGGCAGGAAGTCCGAAGCCCAGACCTGCATCCCCGCATAGGGAGTATGGGGCGCCAGGACCATGAAGGACGGCAAGTTGCGGTTCTCGGTGCCCAGCCCGTAGCTCACCCAGGCGCCCATGCTGGGCCGCGCGACGGTGAAGGAACCGGTGTGGATGCCCAGGGTCGCGTTGAAGTGGTTGGAGTGCGACGTGTGCATCGACCGGATCAGCGCAAGGTCATCGACGCAGCCGGCGATGTGCGGGAACAGGCTGCTCACCTCGATGCCGGATCTTCCGTGCGGAGCGAAAGCCCACTGCGGCCGCTTCAGGAAGATCTTCTCATAGCCGGGTCGATTCTTGATCTCGGGGTGATCGGCGACGATCTGCTTGCCGTGGTCGGCGATCAGCCTGGGCTTCGGGTCGAACGAATCGATGTGTGAAAAGCCGCCGCTCAGGTAGACCATGATGACCCGCTTCGCGCGGGGCGCAAAGTGGGGCTGTTTGGGCGCGAGCGGATCGTCGCCGGTCCTGGCGTCGTCGGCCAGAAGCCTCGCGATCAGCCCCGGAAGAAGGGCCGAACCCGCCGCCAGGGAGCGGACGAAAGAACGCCGGGTGCACTCGCAGTTGCTCATCGTCAGTCCACCGTAAGGAATTCGTTGGATCCGAGCAGGGTCCGTGCATAGGCGCTCCAGGCGGCAAGCTCCGACTGCGCGGGCGGCCCAGTTCGATACGCGTCCACGAAGGTCGCCGCGGCCCGGAGCTCGGATTCGGTCGCGGGCCTTTGGAAGCAGATCCGGTGAGCCGCGCCGGCCCGCTGGTCGGCGGGCAACTGAAGCAGCTTCCCGGCAAGAGCCTTGGAGCGAGCGTGGAAGAAGGGGTCGTTGAGGAAGTAAAGCGCCTGCGTCGGCACCGTACTGGTATCCCGCTGGGAGGTGCTGGCGTTCGTGTCGGGACCGTCGAAAAGCGCGAGGAACGGGTGGCGCTGAATCCGCTGGGTCATGAGATACACGCTGCGGCGACTCGACTCATAGACCGCCT
>DATGFI010000731.1:0-3644 GCA_035309205.1 Planctomycetota bacterium
TCGAATACGGACATTCCGATCGCCATCCCGAGCACCATGAAGTTCCAGCCCGACTACGTCACCGAGGTCGATTCGCTGGGCTGGCGCAGCCCCCTGGTCGACCTCTTCACCTGCCCGGAGGCCTGGGTCGCCACGGTCAAGTCCTGCGGCATGGTCCCTGATCCGGTCACCTGCGCGGGGACCTGGGGGAGCTACTTCCCGCGGATCGGGTTCATCAACCATCCGAGCCAGGCGCTTGCGGCGGCCATGCAGGCGCTGCGCGCGGGTCGAGCGGCCTCGCGTCCCTTGGGGCGCGCGGTCCTCAGCCCCTATGACTATGAGCCCCGGACGGGACACTACATCCAGATGATCGAGCCCTTGCCCAAGCTCGGGATGTCGATCGGCTCGCCGTTCCCCGAGCTCATGGATGTCGGGGCCGGGAGTACCTGGGGAAATTACCTCTTCGTCCACTTCGGAATCTTCGAGTACTGCGCCGAATGCCTCCCGGTCCGGCTTGTTGAAGCTCGGCCGCCCTTTTGAAGGAGAACTCCCCCATGCTTCCCAACTTGGCCATCCTGCTCGGTCGGAAGGACCGTTCGGATGCGGCGTCTAAGATCGAGACCTTCGGAGCGTCCAGGATCCCTCGCCAGGTGGGGGAGGACCTCCTCCGGGCCACACCCGAGAGGCGGAATCACATCCAGGGGATCCGGGAACGCCTTTCCGCCTTGACGCGCGAGGAGAAAGACGAGCTCGTCGACCGGGTCTTCGCCCGCGTGGCGCTCTTCGTCTTCGATCTACCCGCCTCCGAGTCGAACCACCACTCGGGCCGATTCGGGCTTCTCGATCACCTGCTTGAGGTGGCTCACCAGACGGTTCGGGAGCTGTCCGCCCCGGCCTTCCAGGTCTCTCAAGAACACTCCACGAACCATCGGGAAAAGCCGCTCTGGGTCTATGCGGGAATGGTCGCCGCGATCGCTCACGACATCGGGAAACCGCTCGATCTCGACGTCTCCGCGCCCGGGTCGGGAAAATGCTGGGATCCGAGAGCGGAACCCTTGCGTCTCTTCTGCGATCGCCACCGGCTGCCCGAGACCGGTCCCGCGCTCTGGCACTTCCACGTCGGGCGCGGACTCCGCGGCCATGAGAAGCACATCGGGGAGCTCCTCCCGATCGTGCTCACCCCGGCCGCCCAGGAGTATCTCGGGACGAGGCTCGCCACCGTGGTCGAAGCGATGACCATGAACGGGGAGTGGAAGCTCGTGGCCGGGAAGCCTCACCCGGCGCAGGAGGTCGTTCGGATCGTCCGCCGGGTCGACGACACCACCTCCCGGAAGGACGTGACGGCGGCGAAAGTGCCGAGTGGGGACCCCGTTCGTCCCCTCCCTTCCAAAGTCCCGGTCGCTCGTCCGGGTCCGGTTTCCAGGCAGCAATCGCTCCCGTTTCCCCCCGTCCCGAAAGAGAGTCCCAAGGGGCAGCCCCCACCGGTGGGGAGAGGGGTCGTCCCCCCGTGCCGGATGGCCGCGCCGGCAGATCTTGGCGATGACGAGGAACCCTTCCTCGTCCCCCCGGACTTCCGGCCCGAGCCCGTTCCGGAGCTCAGTGCCCGCCGAGGCGACCCCACGGAAACGGCGTTGCGACTTCGGTCGGAGCTCGATCCGGCCAGGTTCATCGATACCCTCCGCAGGATGCTCCTGGCGCGTCGGCTCTCGCGGAATAACCTGTGCACCGAATCGTACATCTGCCCTGACTTTGTCTGGCTGATCGTGCCGCGGGCCCTTCGCAAGGTCGCGCTCATTAGCCGCCTTCCCTGGGACCAGGCCACCGAGCGAGCGATGTTCCAATCGCTCAGGGCCTCCCCCCTCGTGGTCCCGGCGAGTCCTCGGCTTCTCAAGGTGTTCGTGCGCCCCAGACCCGGTGGCGCCTCCTATCAGGCGGTCCGGATCCAGACCCGGGGCTTCCTTTCCGCGGATGAAGTGAAGTGCGTGGGAACCTACGACTACGAGCTGGAAGCGCTCGACCTCCTCTCGGGCTCGGTGGGGGAGACCTAGGGACGAGACATGAACGTTTATTCGAAAAGACTCCAGAGGCTCCTTCTGGGAGCGAGCCTGTTGCTTCTGGCCACGGGGCTTCTTTTCACGGTCCAGGCTCCCCGCTTGCCCTACGGACGGACCTGGCCGGCCTGGATAGGAGGGACGATACTCGCGGCTCTCGTCCCTGCCGTCTCGTTCGTCCGCTTCCGGCGGCTGGGGCTACGCCTCGCCGCGGATCGGCTCTTCCGGATGGCGGTGGGCGACATTCCGACGAAGGCCGACCACACGTATCTCGGAGAAGGATTCGTCTGGGGTCCCCATCAAAACCGGCTCCTCAGCAACTTTTCCGCCCAGGGACACGAGCTCGATCCGGAAGCGCGGGACCGGATCGCCGGCGACTGGCTGATCCACGGAGTCGGTGCCGACCGGACGGGCCCGCTCTACCTTCCGGACCATCTGCTCAACCAGCATATTTTCTTCATGGGGGCGCCGGGCAGCGGCAAGACGCGAGGCCTGGAACTCCTGATCGACCAGGCGGTCCGGCGCGGGGATGCGGTGGTCGTCATCGACCCGAAAGGCGATGAAGGGCTCCTCGACCGGACCTACGATTCGAGCGTCCGCCACGGCCGCCAGTCCCAGTTCCGGGTGATCGCGCTGCCTTATCCCTACAAGTCCGCCCGGTACAATCCGCTCGAGGAGTTCGTCTCCCCCTCCGACGTCGCCGACCGCATCTGCTCGATCATGCCGCGGCGGGGCGATAGCGAAGCCTTCCGCAACTTCGCCTGGCAGTTCGTCTCGATCGTGGCCACCGCCATTCACAAGCTGGGCGAAACCGTGAGCCTCGCCAAGCTCGAGAACTACTGCTTCCACAACGCCTGGCTCCTCGTCCGGCGCCTGATCGACAAGCTCTGCCCGGACCTCCCTCGAAGCGCGGATCTGGATCGGCTCCTGAACGACTATCGCGAGCATTGCGTCCGGGTGAAGAAGACCTTCATCGAAATCGACCAGCTGATCGCGATGGCCTCGATGAACAAGGAGTACTTCGGCAAGATCTCGGGCTCGCTCCGGACGATCCTGGCCAAATTGACGAGCGAGTCGATCGGGTACCTCCTTTGTCCCGAAGACGTGCCGCTGCCGGAGTCCCTCCGGGGCCAGGATGCTCCGCAGACCCTCTCGTGGCAGTCGATCGACAAGGAGCGCCTGGTCGTCTATTTCTTCCTGGGATCGCTCATCGGACCCGACTCGGCAAGCGCGACCGCCCGAATGTGCCTTGCTGACTTGATGAGTTTTATCGGTCGTAAGTACGCCTTCGACGATGCGTCCGGCTTCGCGAAAAGGCGTCTCACGGTCATCGTGGACGAGGTCGCCGATGCCCTGGCCCCGGAATCCGTCAACCTGCTGAATAAGGCCCGCGGGGCAGGCCTTTCCATGGTGATGGCCGGGCAGAGCCTGGCGGATCTCGAGGTCGCGCTCGGGAGCTCGGCCGATGCCCGGCGGGCGCTCGCGAACGTGGGATCCTTCCTGACGCTCAGGGCGGCGAACCCCGACGATGCCCGTTTCTTCACCGAGAAAGTCGGGGTCCGGCCGCTTCCGGTCGTCACCCGCGGCGAGAATTACGAACCTGCCATTTTCGCG
>DATGFI010000732.1:0-3999 GCA_035309205.1 Planctomycetota bacterium
GGCCGGTCGACATCACCACGTGGAGCAGTTTGTAGTGATCGATTTCGCCCAATCCGGGCCCGCAATCCTGGCTCTTGGGGAAATTTCGATGGTCCTTGATGCAGAAGCTTCGGACCTCGTCGGCGCAGGCCTTGAGGTCCGGAATCGGATCGACGTTGAGGTAATCGAGCACGTTGCCGGCGTCGAAATTAACCTTGATGCCGCCGTCGGCCACCTCGCGCGTGATTTCAGCGCAGGCGGCGCCGGTGCCCGTTTCGCCCCCATGCTGCTTGACGACGAGGAGGACGCCCAGATCGCGTGCGATCGGCCCGAGTTTTCTGAAGCGTTCGACCCAGAGCGCGCGGTTGCCGCCCTTGGTGTGTCCGAACGTGAGGACCTGCGCGATGTTCGCCGCCGAGGCCTGCTGGAGTCGCCGGGTCAGGACTTCCAGCCCGTCCTTCGCTTCCGGATAGATCCCCGAGAACATGAACGCGGGCTCAAGACCCTGGTCCCGGCAGCGACGCCCGACTTCCTTAGCCTTCTCTACAGGATCGTCCGGAGCGATGACCGGAACCGCCTTTCCGTCTTCTTTGTGGGTCGTGTAGAGGGCGACGTATTTGAATCCCGCCGAGCGGATTCCCTGGAGCGCCCGATCGAGAGAAAACGGCGCGTAGGGCAGGGTGGTGCAGCCCACCTGAAACCGCGTCGGAGTCTTTCCGGCGTCCTGGGCCAGGCCGCCGCGGAGCGCCGCTCCGGAGAGCCCAAGGGCGCCCAGCTGGAGGAAGGTCCGGCGGTCGATCGCCATGCCTACTTCTCCTCGGCCTTCCGGATCGGGTGCAGCTCGAACTTCCGGAAGTAGATCTCGAAGCCCTCCAATTGGAGGAGGATTCGTCCCGAGGACGGAGAGACCTCCGTGGCCTCGTTCACCTGGATGCCGTTGACCCAGACGGAGAGGCGTTTCCCTTCGGCGACGCATTCGACCCGCGTCCATTCGCCGAGCGGACTCTCGACATCATTCCTTCCGCGCGTGTCGAGGAGCTCCTTGAAGTCCGGATCGTGATTCGACCACCAGAATTGCTTTCCGGAGTAGACGGTGGGCGTCCCGCCTCTCTTCCACCGAGGCCGCTGGTCGGGACCGAGCACGCTTTCCACGGTCAGGGTCACCGGAACTTCCTTGCTCCGGATCGCGATCAGGTCTCCCACGCAGCCCTGGGCCACCTGACACTCGATTGAGGGCATCCAGGCGCCTCCTCCGGCACTGCCGTCGGGTCCGGTCCCATGCAGCAGGATGCCGGAATTGCGGACGTATTTCCCGCCGTTGGTCCGCGCACCCCACTTATACTCGACGACCACCCGGTAGTCACGATACTCCTTCTCCGTTGCGACGTACCCCATGCCATCGCCCGAGAAGTGGAGGAGCCCGTCGTGCACCGTGAAGACCTTCCGGGGATCTTCCTGGCGCGTGTCCTTGAGCCAGCGGCAGAGGCCCGAGAAATCCTTCCCATTGAAGAGCGGGACGACGCCCTCCTTGGGCCCGGGGGTCGCCTCTCGGTCTTGGGGAGCGCCGGCGCATGCGAGCAGGACGAGCGCGGCTCGAACCATGTCGTCAGTCCTCCACTAGAGCATACGGCGACGCGCGCCCGGAGGTCGGAAACCGTCGAATTGTCTATCTGTCATTGGATCCTCCTCGCCCCTGGAGGCTCGTCCTGTTCGGGGGCGTCGCTCCCTCCGGGTCCGGAGTGTCCCTCCAGGGATCCCCTCCGCCGTTCCGAAGTCGGGGCCCTCTCCGGGCGCCGAGGGGACTCCCTTCGATTCGTCTTATCCAGCCACCATCTCGGGCCCCGGTCGGGCGTATATTAAGTGGTCAGACCACTATGGGGATCCCAGGGTAGGCTCGAGGTGGAGGACCCGGGCCGGCGCAGGCCGGTGCCCGGCCGCCCCACCCTGAGACGGGCGGGAACGACGGGGAGGAACTGCTCATGAACCTCATCACGAGATGCCTGCTCCTGGCTTTTCTGTGCCTGCCCACGAAGCCCTCCCTCGGGGATGAAGAGTGGAGCTGGAGGCAGCCGCAGGCGGAGGTGCTGAACAACGGCGATCTCAAGTGGAAACCTCGGCCCTTCGTCTTTGAGAAATCCGACTCCGCGCGCTATATCGACTTCGACAGCGGAGACGACAGCCAGGAGGGTTCGACGCGGGAGAAGCCGTGGAAGCACCATCCCTGGGATCCCGCGGCCCAGGGCAATGCCCAGGCCTCCAGGGGGATCCACACTTATGTCTTCAAAGGGGGCGTCTACTATCGGGGAGCTCTCAGCGTCGCGGAATCCGGGAAGCCGGGCCAGCCGATCCGCCTGACCCGGGACCCGTCCTGGGGAGAAGGCGAGGCGGTGCTCTGCGGCTCGGAACGCGTCACCGGCTGGAAGAAGGGCGCGGACCACAAGGACATCCCCGAACCCGAGAAAGTCTGGTACGCGGACCTGGAATTTTCCCCGCGCAGCGTCTGGCTCGTGCGCCGGGAAGGCGACTATTTCCGCATCCCCCTGGCGCGCACGCCGAATTGGAAGCGCTCCAATCCCGACGACGTCAAGAGCGAATGGTGGGTGTGGGACAATCCGAAGAAGGTGTTCGGGAACACCGTCAAGAACGCCGGCGGCCAGGAAATCCACCTCGGTATCGACACCAAGCACATCAAGGACAGGCCCGTGGACTACTTCAAGGGGGCCCTGATTTGGCCCGAATACGGCTGGGTCATGAGCGGACCGTACCCCACTCCCGTGGAAGTCGTGGACCTGGAGAAGGGCGGCCTGGGTTTCGGGGGCTGGACGGGCGGTGGCACCAACGGCGTCATCATGCGGAACATGCGCTACTACCTCGAAGATAAACCGCAATACCTCGACGATCCGGACGGCGAGTACTGGTTCGACAAGAAGGGGAAAGGGGGAAGGCTGTACGTGCGCATGCCCGGCGACGCCGATCCCAACACGGCCCGTATCGAGGCCGGCAAGCGATCGAATCTGGTGGATGGCCAGAATGTCGAGCACCTCCACGTGAGCGGCCTCTCGTTCCGGTTCACAACGGCACCCTGGGACATCACCGCCTCCACCTGGGATTTCAGCACCCAGCCCTGGGGCCTGCGGGGCGAAGCTCATCCGGGCTGCGTCCGGGTCTGGGGCTCGGGCCGGGATATCCGCATTGCGAACTGCCTATTCGAGGACGTCTGCTTCCCCATCCGCATCAAATCGCTCGTGGAGGGGCAGCTCGTCGACGGGGTTCGGATCGAGGACAACGACTTCCGCCGCACGGACCTCGGCATCCTCTCCGTGTCGGACGGTTCGGGGTGGGGTTACGCGAAACTCCGCGGCCGACTGGGCGATGTGCGCATCTACCGCAATCACTCGCTGGAGACCGGCACCCGGCCCTCCCGTTTCAACACGGGCACCGGCATCGAGGTTTCCGGGGCGCGCAGCGTCGAGATCGCCGGCAACGTCGTCGAACGCTCCTACGCGCAGGGTATCGATGTGAGCGGCGCCAAGACGAGCGGAATGTGGGGCGACGTTCCCTTCACGCGCATCCTGATCCACCACAACAAGGTGTGGGAGTCGATGCTGAACTGCAACGACTACGGCGGCATCGAGACCTGGCAGGGCGGCCCCGCCTACGTCTATGACAACATTTCCTACGACGCGCTGGGCTATCGGAACTGGGAACGCTATAGCGGATCCGATGCGGGTTTCGGGCACGCCTACTACCTCGACGGCGCCTTCAAGAACTACCACTTCAACAACATCGCCTGGGGAAAGTCCAAGGACGTGGCGAGCCCCGTGGTCAACTGCTCCGCGTTCCAGGAGATCATCAGCTACCAGAACACCTTCTTTCAGAACACGGTCTACAACTTCTACACCGGCTCGCGGCGCCAGGAGCCGTCGGCGGGGCGCAACAAGTACCTCGGAAACGTCTGGGAAGGAATCGGCGAGTATGTCTTCCGGCACGCCGATCCAGCCAGGACGGCCGCCGACGGAA
>DATGFI010000733.1:0-8767 GCA_035309205.1 Planctomycetota bacterium
CCCATCGAACCGTTCCGCCGCAGCACATTGATTGTACCATCTCCGTGGTTCGACGGCTCGTCACAGAAGATGACATCGGTGTCGGCCGCCGAATTCAGGTCCTTCGCCGGGCCGCGGTAGGCGCCGCCACCGATCGGGCAAAGGGGCGCCTGGGTGAGGTAGCCCAGCTCCTGGAGCTGCTTGAAGAACTCCGCGCCGGTCTTGTCGGGGTACTTCTTCTTCTCTTCGAGGTGGCTGAGCACGGCGAAATAGACGGTCGACGCCTGCGAGCGGCACTGGCCCAGGCGGTTCTCATCGGCGGCCTTCGTGACCGCAGGGAGGAGCACCACCGCCGCGGTCCCGGCAACGGCCGCGGTCATGAGCGTCGTCCCGCTCTCGGAGATTCCCTCGGCGCGCAGCCCGTCGGGCTCGACGGACACCTTCGTGATCGACTGGCCCAGGTATTTCCCGAGCGTCTCCCCGAGCGGAAGCTTCATGAGATCCGCGCCCCCCTTCTCGGTCTTCAACTTGTCCTTGAAGAAGAGGGCGATGGGGCTCAGGGTGTTGTAGGCGGTCATGAACGCCTGGGCGATGTCGATGTAGAGCACCAGCGAGGCTCCGTCGGTCTTGCCGTTCATCCAGCGAAGGACCGAGGCCTGCGACGCCAGATTCGGCTTCTCCTGTCGGAGGACGTGCCGCTTGAGGGCGTTCGCCGCTCCCAGGCCCCCCAGGAGGCTGCTGACCTGGATCTTGTCGCCGTCGCGCAGGAAGTAGATTGTGGACAGGAACATGCGGACGGGATCGAAGCCTGCGGGTCCGTCGAACTTGAAGTAGTGGATCTTCCGACCCTTGAAGTCCAGGTCGGCGATCTCGACCTGCAGGCGCTTCGCTACGGCCTGGAGGCACTTGTCGAAGCGGGCGGCGTCCCGGATCTCGAATCCCGTTACCCCGTCGGGGAGGATGCCGCCAGGGGGGAGTGCCGAGTACCACCAGATTCTCGGGCCGAAGGCGGGGAAGAGGTCGTTCTTGATCGAGAATCCGACCTCCTTCTCAAACTCGGCGATCGAGTCGAGCGTCTTGGCTTGCTGGAACTCATCGGCGCCCTTGAGGATCTCAAAGATCGTGTCATACAGCTCGGATAGCTCGATCGAGAACGAGACGAACTGCAGCGCATCCTGGGGCGCGGCTTCGAATCCGGCAGCGGGTCCTTTTAGGGAAAGGAACTTCGCCAGGCCCTTCCTCTCGCCGGAGGTGCCCAGGAAGAAGCGCTCGACGACGCCCCGGTCGCCGATCGAAAGCCCGCCCGCGGCGTAGGTGAAACCGTCGAGCCCCAGGGCGGCGATGAATTTGCGCTCCCCCTCCTCCAGGTCCTCCTTGGCCTCCTTCATGAAGCCGGCCACGTCGGCGTAGAAGAAGACCTCTTTCGAGGCTACCTTTTCGCGGGCCTTGAGGAAGGCGCCGGCCTTGGCCAGCGGCTTGGGCTGGCCGCCCCGCATGGCCGCGAGCATCTTCTCCATCGTCCCCTTGAACGACGCGAAAAGGACGACGTCGCCCACGGCCGCGGCGTGAAGGTTCAGATCCGGCTGGAGCGCAAAGGTCAGAACCTCGATCTCACCCGCCTTCCAGGCGGCGCACTTCTTTCCCGATTTCTCGTCGTAGGATTTCCGCAGCCGCCCCAGGCCCTTCTTCAGGAAGTCGTCGTGGCCGGCGCTGTCGAGCGTGATGACGAAGTCGGCCTCCTTCTTCTCGCCTTGCACCAGGCCGGGCATCGCGACCGCCAACTGGCCGCTGACGTTCTTCAGCGCCTCTTCCCAGCGGAAATCCTTGTCGTCGAGGCTGAGGCCGTTGAGCGTCTTGACGTAGCCGCCCAGAGCCTCCCCCGCGAAGGCGCGAACTTCCTCGTCCTCGAGCAGCTTCGCAAGCGGAGTCCGCTTGAAGGCTTCCGCAAAGGCGGGGGCGGACGGGGTCTCGATGAAAACCAGGGTCGACTCGGGCAAAACGTCTTCCAGATGAAAGGGCGCCCGCGAGGCGGCGCCCAGCGCCAAAAGCGGGAGCAAGAGCGCCAAGCGTCGGAGGGTCATGCGAGGGCTCATTATAAAGGGAGGGGGAAGGCGTTCAAGCGGAACTTCGCAATTGCATTCCCCGGCATCCCTGCTAATCTGTGCGCGTGGTCAAGCCGGTGAAAGTGGACTATGAACGCGTCGAACGGCACGAGTTCGAGATCTACAAGGAGTCGATTCTCCAGCGGCTGGACATCTACATCCACAAGCGCAAACCCGAGTATTCCCGGACCCTCGTGCAGAAGCTCATCAAGGACGGGATGATCACCGTCAACGGGCATACCTCCAAGCCCGCGTACGAAATCAATCTTGGGGACAAGATCGTCTGCGATCTGCCGAAGCTGATCCAGCCCCATGTCGTGGCGTCCGACATCCCTCTGGAGATCGTCCACGAAGACGAGCACCTGATCGCGATCAACAAGCCGCCGCAGTTCGTCGTCCATCCCGCGGCGGGGCACTGGGACGACACCCTGGTGAACGCCCTGCTGCATCACTGCGGCGTGCTGCCCGAGACGGACGAAATCTATAAACCGGGCATCGTCCACCGCATCGACAAGGACACGAGCGGCGTGATCATCGCAGCGAAGACGCTCAAGGCCCACGGCGACCTGACGAAGCAGTTTCAGGACCGCGTCGTCCAGAAATCGTACCGGGCCATCGTGGAGGGCGAAGTGCCCTTCGACGAGGACATCATCGACAAGGACATGGACCGCAGCAAGCACGACTTCGAGAAGATGGCCGTGGTGAAGAAAGGGACGGGGAAATCCGCGATCAGCTTCTACCGCGTTCTGGAGCGCTTCGACGGTTTCACGTTCGTCGAGGTGGCGCCGAAGACGGGGCGGACGCACCAGATCCGCGTCCACATGGCCTCGATCGGACACCCCTGCGTTGCGGACTCGGCCTACGGGCGTCGCGATGCCCTCTTTCTCCGGGACCTGGGAGCCGCCGAGGATCCGCTCGTGCCCGATCCGCAGCAGCCCGTTCTCATGCGCCAGGCCCTGCATGCCTTCCGGATCCAGTTCACGCACCCCGCGACCGGAATGACGGTCGACTACTCCGCTCCTCTGGCACAAGATCTGGAGCTCGTGCTCGCGCTGCTGCGGAAGTACAAATCCAAGGATAAGCCGCCGGTCCCCGGAGACGGGCTCCGGGCCTCCGCGAGCAGGACGCAGCCGGCCCCCCAGGAGCCCAAGCCCCGCCAGTCCGATGAGGCCGCGACCCCGCCTGGGGCGAAGAAGAAGGGCCCTTCGCCGCGCGCCAGGAAAGCCAGGGCGAAGAAATCGACCTAGGACTCTCTGTGGCTGGAAATCAGAAAACGGTTCCGTTCCGGATCTTCGCCGTCGCAGAGCACGAGATCGCCGAACTCGTTGAGTCTTCCCACCCGGGCGCCCCGCAGGAGCAGCTCTTGGCGAGTCCTCTTCACATCGGGCGATCCGAACGAGAGCTTCGCGGTACCGGGCTTCGATGTGGCTCGATGGAGGTCCCGGGATTCGAATTCCCCCCGGCCTTCGGCCGCCGATCCCATCCGGTCGTCATTCCCCGGACCTCCCGTCAATAGGCGGAGAGGGCGGAGAGCCGCGGACTCAAAAGAGTCACCCGCGCCATCCGGAGCGGATCCATCGGCCTATTTTGCGGCGACCGGGAGCGAGAGTTCCAGGCGGCGCTTCACCCAGAGACAGTCCTCGTCGGCCATCTGCCGCTCGACCAGGCGCCTCTGGGAGGGGCGCAGCGCCACCAGCGTGAGCGCCGCGGCCACCCGCACATCGGGATCGTCGTCGTCGAGACGGGAGCAGATCCTCGGCACCGCGTTCGCCAGGGAAAGCCCGCGCGCCGCCGTCATCGCCGCAGACCTGACCGACGCCTCGCCGTCGTCGACCAGGGCGATCAGGCTCTCGAAGGGAAGGCCCAGATCGCCGGCGGCCTGCGCCGCACCGCGGCGGAGACGGCGGTCGGTGTCTGTGAACAGGCGGTTGAAGGCGGCGGCCAGCTCGGCGCGGCCGGAGTCGGGATAGCGCTTCCGGACCTCGCGCAGCCGGGCAAAGACCGCTTCGTTGAGGGATGGATCGGCGCAGAGCAGGCCGGAGAGCTCCGCAGGCGCCCGCTCGCCGGCCCAGTCGCAGAGGGCCCGCACGGCCCGGTCGGGCCGCGGCGCCCGGCCCGAGAGCAGGAGCGCCCGCACGGCCGGGGCTGCGGCGGCGTCACCGTGTTCCAGGACCAGATTGAAGACGAGTTCGAGGGGCTCGCCGCTGAGACGTCCCAGGTCCGACGCCAGATGGGCGAGGACGGCCTCGTCGCGCTTGGTGGCCAGCATCTGGCGCAGATACTTCGCCGCGGCGCTGCCCAGGCGGCCGTCGGGGTCCGCGAGTTCCCGGATCGCATGTTCGCCGACCTCGCGGTCGCTGCGGTCGGCGAGCGCGAAATAACCCAGCCGCCGCAGCGGAGCGTCCGGCTCCTGGACAAGCTTCCGGGCCAGGGTCTGCGCGCGTTCGTCCCGCAGGGTGAGCAGCGTTTCAGCCGCGTCGAAGCGGACCGAGTAGTCGGGGCTGGAGAGGAAGGGTTCCAGCGCCGCCGCGCGGTCGCGCCGCTCCAGCCGAACCAGAGCCCGCAGCGCCTCGAATCGGATGGACTCGACCGCGTCGTCGGCGAAGGGTTCCATCGCGTCAGCCGCACCCGGGGTCTCCTGGCGCCGGAGCAGCTGCTGGAGCGCCCATTGGCGGACGAGCGTTTCGGGGTCCTTCGCCAGGGGGGCCAGGACGCGGACCGAGTCGATGCGCGACCAGAGCTCGTAAGCGCGGATCCGACGGTCGGGATCAGCGTCCCGCAGCAGGGGCACAAGGCGTTCCATGGTGGCCTTGGGGGAGCGGGCGAGGATGGACGCGGCGGTGTCCCGGCTTTCGCCGGAATCGCGGAGGTAGAGCTCCCAGAGGTCCTCCTGGGCCGAGAGGCCGCCAAGCCGGGCCAGGGCGCCGATCGCCGACTGGCGGACGGACATCACCGGGTCCCGGATCAGGCGCCTGATCGCGCCCAGGCAGCTTTGCTCCTCGAAGACAATGGCGGCCTGAATCGCCTCCTCGCGAACGGGCGGCTCGTCGTGGGAAAGGAGCGCCTCGATCTCGGACGCCGGGGGCCGCCAGCCGCAGGCCCGGAGCGTCGCCAGCGCGTCGGCGACGATCGCGGGGTCGGGATGCGAAAGGAGGGGTTCCACAAAGGGCAAGGCGACCGGGCAGCCGCGCTCCCTCAACCACGACAGGGCCAGGGACCGCTCCGTGGAATCGCCGGTTCTGAGCCAGCCGGTCAGGACCTCCGGGCTCAGCGCAAGAGACAGGCTGGCGTTCATCGCCAGCTGGACGATCCGGACGCGCCCGTGAGGACCGGCGTCCGCAAAGCTGCGGTGGAGCTCCTCTGTCGCCAGGCGGCTCGAGGCCATCGTGAGCAGCTCGTAGGCGCGACCGGAGCGGGGGCAGTCCTCGGCGGCATAGAAGCGCAGGAGTCGCGGCGCCCAGTCGCTGTTTCGCCGCTCCTGCAGGACCTCGGCGGCGGCGACGACGACTTCGGGGTCGGGATCCTGGGTCAGATCGAACAGCAGATCCGAGGTTTCCTCGTAGGAACGCGCTAGGATGCGGATCAAGGCGACGCGGTCGCAGGTCGTGCCTCCGCGGAGGGTGGCGACGGCGTTGGGGGCCTCCTCGAGGACGCGCCAGGGCAGCCGCCGGCGAAGCCGGGAGGATTCCAGGAGATCCAGGCATCGGGCGCGGATTTCAAGGTCAGGATGGGTGCGGGAGGCGGCTTCCAGCTCCGGCCAGGCGGCCCGTCCGGCGTTCTTCAGGTGCAGCGATGCGCTGTCCCGGATGAGGGGGCTGTCATGGCCGAGGTCTTCGATCCACCGGCCGACCTGCCCGCCCCCCGGGGGGAGGGAGCACAAAACCGCCACGGTGAGCGTTACCAACATCCCCACGCCTCACGTTCTTCCCTCTCCCGCAGCGGACATTACCAAGTATGAATCACGTTGGGCCCAGAAGCAAGCTGAAACCATTCTTCATGTGCTTACGCATTCTTCGCGCGTTCTTCACGGAGAGGGCGGTCCATCGGGATCCCCGCCTGCAGGGAAGGAGTGGGGGGAATTCTGCATTCTCGATTCCGTACACTCATGCTTGACTCGAGTCGGGGCTTCGGCTAAAGTTTCCCTCCTTAGTCCCTGCCCTTGTCGGGGCGGGGTCGCCGTAAGGGGAAGAAAATCCCATAGGCGCTTTCGGAGGAGATGATGCCTTCGCTGTCGATTTCCGCGCGGGAACTGCTGACGTCCGGGGTCCACTATGGCCACAAGGTGAGCCGCTGGAATCCCAAGATGCGGCCGTATATCCACGCCAAGAAGAGCCTGATCCACATCATCGACGTCCGCGAGACCATCAAGGGTCTCGTCCGCGCCTGGCACTTTCTCCAGAAGCTCGCCTCCCGCGGAGAGCTCATCCTCTTCGTCGGCACCAAGCGCCAGGCCGGCGCCGTCGTGAAGACCGAGGCCTCCCGATGCGGGATGGCTTATGTCTCCGAGCGCTGGCTCGGCGGCACCCTCACCAATTACGACACGATCCGTAACCGGCTCAACCGCCTCAAGGAAATCGAGCAGTGGGAGGCGGACGGCACGATCAACCGCTACTCGAAGAAGGAGCAGTCGGCCATCCACCGCGAGAAGCGCAAGCTCCTCCGCAATCTCGACGGGCTCCGCTCCATGGACCGCCTCCCCACGTGCCTGGTCATCGTCGATCCCCAGCATGAAGCGATCGCGGTCGCCGAAGCCAAGAAGATCGGCGCGGCCACCGTGGCCCTGATTGACTCGGACGGCGATCCCGACAAGATCGACATCGCGATTCCCGGAAACGACGATTCGATGAAGGTCGTGCAGATCATCATCAATAAGCTGGCCGACGCCGTGATCGAGGGCAAGGCCCACCCCACGGGCGTGCCCAGGGCCGAGGAGATTTCCAAGGCCGGCGCCGTGTCGATCTCGGTCCCCGAGCGCCAGGGCGCGATCAACGTCGGAAAGGGCGGCCGTCCGCGGCGCGCCTCGATGCCCGGTCGCCCCGGAGGCGGCTTCGGTGGCGGCGGCGGGGGTCCCCGTCCCCCCCAACCCCAGCAGCAGCAGCCGCCGGCGGCTCCGTCCGCCCCGGCTCCCGCAGGAGCATAAGCGACCATGGCGAACATCGACGCAAAAACCGTCAATGATCTCCGTCTCGAGACCGGCGCCGGCATGATGGACTGCAAGCGCGCGCTCGAGGAGGCCGGCGGGGACAGGAACAAGGCCAAGGAGATCATCAAGAAGAAGGGCCTTGAAAAGGCCGAGAACATCGCCGCCAAGGGCGTCGGCTCCACCGTCAAGGAAGGCCGTATCGGCACCTATATCCATTCCAACGGCAAGGTCGGCGCGATGGTCGAGCTCACCTGCGACACGGACTTCGTCGCCAAGAACGAGGAGTTCCAGTCCCTGATGAAGGAACTCGCGGTCGCCGTCGCGGCCTTCGATCCGATGGTCGTCTCCAAGGACCAGCTGCCGGCCGACTTGGTGGAGATCGAGAAGGCGAAGTACGCCAACGATATCAAGGGCAAGCCGCCCGAGATCGCCGCCAAAATCATCGAAGGCAAGATGGAAAAGAACCTCTACGCCCAGAAGTGCCTCCTGCACATGCCCTACCCCAAGGAGGACGAATTCAAGGGAACCTACGGCGACTTCCTGAAGTCGAAAGTCGCGAAGCTCAAGGAGAACATCGCGCTCCGGCGCTTCGTGCGGATGGAAGTCGGCAAGTAGGGTATTTCTGGCCCGAGCCCTCCTCATTTGATTCAATCGGGATATGCCCCCGCACCCCAAGTACAAGCGCGTCCTGCTTAAGATCAGCGGCGAAGCGTTCTGCAAGGAAGGGCACACCGGAATCGACATCGACGAAGTCCAGTCGATCGCCCGGCAGATCAAGGAAGCCAGCCAGATCGGCACCCAGGTCGCCATCGTCGTCGGCGGCGGCAACATCATCCGCGGCAGCCAGATCTCCAAGCATGGCGTCACCCAGGCCACGGGCGACTCGATGGGCATGCTTGCGACGGTGATCAACGCGCTCGCGCTTCAGGATGTCCTGGAGAACGACGGGCTTCCGACCCGGGTGATGTCGGCCCTGTCGGTGCACTCGGTCGCCGAGCCGTACATCCGCCGGCGCGCGGTGCGCCATCTGGAGAAGAGCCGGATCATCATCCTCGCGGCGGGAACCGGAAATCCTCACTTCACGACGGATACCGCGGCGGCCTTGCGCGCGACGGAACTCGGCTGCGACGTCCTGCTCAAGGCCTCGAAAGTGGACGGCGTCTATACCGACGACCCCCACAAGAATCCCAAGGCGAAGAAGATCGAGAGGCTGACCTACCTCGACGTGCTCAACCAGCGCCTGGGCGTGATGGACATCACGGCGATCTCGATGTGCATGGAACACCGTCTGCCCATCATCGTCTTCAACCTTCGCCGCGAGGGGAACATCGTAAAGGGAGTCAGCGGCGAGCCGATCGGCACCATCATCGAAGAGGGCGACCTCACGAAGAAGGGGAAGAGATAAGATGCCCTACGACGATATCGTCCTCGAGGCCGAAGAGAAGATGGAAAAGGCGGTCTCGGTCCTGAACGAAGAGCTCCGGGGCGTCCGCACCGGCCGCGCTTCCGCCGGCCTGGTCGATCAGCTCAAGGTCGAGGCGTA
>DATGFI010000734.1:0-3059 GCA_035309205.1 Planctomycetota bacterium
CAGATCCCGCCGGCCTACTATGTCGAGGCCAAGGGCTTCGACGAGCTCAAGGCTGGCATTCCCCCGGCGAAATTCCAGTACAACAAGCGGGATCCCTTCCTGGCGCAGCTGCTGATGTCGATCGTCCCCTGGGTGATCATCCTGCTGGTCGCCTGGTATTTCTTCTTCCGGCAGATCCGCGCCAGCGGCGGTCCCGGGAACATCCTCTCCTTCGGCAAGAGCCGCGCCCGCTTCATCACGGCGGACAAGGTGAAGACCACCTTCGCGGACGTGGCCGGCGTCGAAGAGGCCAAGGAGGAAGTCGGCGAGATCGTCGAATTCCTCAAGAATCCCCAGAAATTCTCCAAGATCGGTGGTCGGATCCCGCACGGCGTGCTCCTCATCGGCCCCCCGGGCACCGGCAAGACCCTGCTCGCAAAGGCCATCGCCGGCGAGGCGGGCGTCCCCTTCCTCTCGATCTCCGGTTCGGACTTCGTGGAGATGTTCGTCGGCGTAGGCGCGTCGCGAGTCCGCGACCTCTTCCGCCAGGCGAAGGAAAACTCGCCCTGCATCATCTTCCTGGATGAAATCGACGCCGTCGGCCGGCGCCGCGGCACCGGGCTGGGCGGCGGCCACGACGAGCGCGAGCAGACGCTCAATCAGATCCTGGTCGAAATGGACGGCTTCGACACCGACGAAGGCATCATCGTCATGGCCGCGACGAACCGACAGGACGTGCTGGATCCCGCTTTGCTCCGGCCGGGCCGCTTCGACCGCCAGGTCATGGTCGACCTCCCCGATGCCAAGGGCCGCGAGGAGATCCTCAAGATCCACGCGAAGAAGATCAAGCTGAGCCGCGACGTCGATCTGAAGAAAATCGCGAAAGCCACACCGATGTTTTCAGGCGCCGACCTGGCGTCGCTGATCAATGAAGCCGCCATCATGGCGACGATGCACCGCAAGGACGCGGTCGAGCATGCCGATCTCGAGGAGGCGCGCGACAAGGTCCTCTGGGGCCGGCAGAAGAAGTCGCGCGTCATGCTCGAGAAGGAAAAGGCCCTGACCGCGTACCACGAGGCCGGCCACACGCTCGTAGGCGCCCTGACGCCCGACTCGGACCCGATCCACAAGGTGACGATCATTCCGCGGGGCCGCGCGCTGGGGGCCACGTTCACGCTCCCCGAGAACGACAAGTACGGCCGCGCCCGCAGGGAGCTCGAGGCCATCCTGGCCAAAGCTTATGGCGGACGCGTGGCCGAAGAAGTCATTTTCAACGAAGTCAGCACCGGCGCCGCCTCCGACATCCAGCAGGCCACGGACTTGGCCCGAAAGATGGTCTGCGAGTACGGGATGAGCGACAAGCTGGGACCGATCTCCTATTCCGACGAGGAGGAGCACCTGTTCCTCGGCCGCGAGATCGCTCGCACCCAGAAGCACAGCGAGGAGACCGCGCGGCTCATCGACTCGGAAATCCACCGCCTCATCAACGAAGCGATCGCGAAAGCGCGCGACATCATCTCGAAGAACCGCGAAAAGCTCGAGGTGCTGGCCCAGGCGCTGCTCAAGTACGAGACGATCACCGGCGAGGAAGTCGCGATGCTTCTGCGCGGCGAGAAGATCGACGAGCTCAAGGAGGCCGAAGCCGCCGAGGAACGTGCCCGCCTCGAGAAGAAGAGCGGGACGGACGCCAGCTCGCGCCCGTCCCCGGGCTGGAAGCCTGGCAGCGGGCCGATTCCCGGGCCTCAGCAAGCCTGAGAAGCAGACTCCAACAGCAGCCTGAGACCAGAAATAACAGGGCCGGCCAACGCCGGCCCTTTTTTATTAGTGGAATCCGAACCCCATGACGATCTTCCGGTACCCCGGCGGCTCCATCACCTTCGGCCGGCGCACCACCGTGATGGGCGTGCTGAACGTCACTCCCGACTCGTTCTCGGACGGCGGCAACTGGATGGATCCGGACCGGGCGGTCCGGCATGCCCGACGGATGGTGCGCGACGGGGCCGACCTGGTCGACGTCGGCGGAGAATCCACCCGTCCCCGGGCCCGGCCGGTGCCCGTCTCCGAAGAAATCCGCCGGGTAGTTCCCGTGATCCGGCGGCTCGCCGCGGAGCGGATTCTGGTTTCGATCGACACATCCAAGGCCGCCGTCGCCGCTGCGGCGTTCCAGGCCGGTGCGAAGATCCTCAACGACGTAACCGCGCTTCGGGGCGACCGGGCCATGGCGAAGGCCGCGGCCAGGGCGGGAGTCGGCGTCATCCTCATGCACATGAAGGGATCTCCGGGGACGATGCAGGTAAATCCGGAGTATGGCGACGTCGTCGCGGAAATCTCTGATTTTTTCCGGGAAATCTTGAAAACGGCTTGGAGGGCGGGAATCGAGCGTGATAAGATCATTCTGGACCCGGGGATCGGCTTCGGCAAGTTGCCGGAGCACAATCTGGAGATCCTGCGGCGTCTGGACGAGTTCCGCAGTCTGGGACGGCCGCTCGCGATCGGGACCTCGCGCAAGAGCTTCATTGGCCGCGCTCTCGGACGGCAGGTGCACGATCGGCTGAGCGGCACCGGTGCGACCGTGGCCGCCGCAATTCTTCGGGGCGCCGATCTGGTCCGGGTCCATGATGTCCGCGAAATGTCCGACGTTGCGCGTATGACCGACCTGCTGCGATGATCGAGGAACTCCGCAAACCCCAGTCCTGGGCTGAGATCCTCATCCTGACAGTGGCGTTTTACTTCATCCTGGGCGCCGTCCGCGGCACGCGCGGCGCCGGGATCCTGAAGGGCATCGTCTTTCTTTTCATCATTACCTTCCTGGGGGCCCTTTTCCTGGCCGAGCGCTTCCATCTCGAAAACATCCAGCGCATGCTCACCTGGCTGCTTTCGGGTTCTACGATCGCGATCATCGTTCTCTTCGCCCCGGAAATGCGTCGCGGACTCTCCCTCCTGGCCCAGTCCCGGATGCTGTCCCCGTTTCTGCGCAGCCAGTCCAGCGGCATCATCGACGAGCTCGCCAACGCCGCCGTCAAGCTCTCCAAGAGCCGAATCGGCGCCCTGGTGGCCATCGAACGGGATATCGGCCTGGG
>DATGFI010000735.1:0-4134 GCA_035309205.1 Planctomycetota bacterium
AAGCGACCTCGTCTCTACCGGCGGACCCCGGCCGAAGCAGGGAACCTCAGGAGCCCGGGGAGGTCCGTCGAGAAGCTTGAAAGCGCTCGCGTTCTGAGCCATGCTGAAGCCTGAAGACCGTCCCCCAGGTGAACTTCGGACATGAGGATGAAGCGCATCGCCCTTCTTCTAGGCTTGGCCTTCGGCGTGGCCTCCTGCCGCTCGATACCGGACCCGCCGGGGGATGGAGGCGCCTCCTGGGCGCATCAGGGGCCGGGAATTGCCGCCGGGGTGAACGGCGAAAGAATCTCCTGGGAAGAGGTGGAATCCCGACTTCCCGATCTTCGCCCGGGCCCGGGCGAAGCCGAGCTCCGCCGCGCCGTCCTGTTCGAACGGGTCGAGGAACGGCTCGTCCAGCAGTCCGCCGCCAAGAACCACCTCGAGGTCACCGAAAGCGAAATCGACGAGATCCAGGAGCGTCGGCGCAAGGAGGGCGCAGCCCTGGGGCCTGGAGATGGGAAAGGCTGCGTTGGGACGGGCTCGATCGCCCAGTTGCGAGAAGACCTTCGGAAGGATCTCCTCTACAGGAAAGTATTCCGGCACTTTGCGGACGAGGGCAGCCTCACGGACGAGCCCATCACGGAGGCCGGGATCCGAATCTTCTTCGAGGAGCATCAGCAGGAGTTCGAAGGAGAGTTGGCACAGAATCGGTCCCGGGTTCGTCGCTTTCTGGAGCTGGGGAAGTGGGAGGCGGACCGCACGAGACTCGTGGAGTACCTCTACAGGGGCGCCCGGATCCTTCCTCCGGAACTGGCTTGGCAAAAGGAATGAGGATGCGCGGGATCCCGAGGATGGCCCGGACTTCAGTGCGATACTTCATCTCGCTGGCGCTCATTTCGACGTCAAGCTCCTGTAGCCCCGAAGTCTCCGTTTCTCAAGGGACGAAGGCGGAGCCGTTGGCCCTCATTCTCATCCTGGGCCAATCGGCAGGCTTCGGAAGGGAAGGATATCTGGATTGCAGAAAGGAGCTGATCGCCTCGTGCCGGGAGCTCAACCCCGGAGTTCTCGTCGGGATCCTGGAATGCGCGCCCAAGAGCCGGTGGATCCTTCCCTTTGGCAGCTCCCGGGAAACCGGGCCTTCCGGTCTGACGGATCCCGCCGACCGACCCGAGGGGAGCTGTGAGGTTCTCGGCGCGCTCCGGGAGGCGCACACCGCCATGTCCTCGGATCCTCGGATGGCGGGAATTCGAAAGAAGCTGGTGGTTCTCTTTGCGGATGGCGATGCGGATGCCACCCACGTCGAAGACCAGGTCCGGCAGATGGCCGGCCAGGGGGAGGTCCTGACGACCCTCTGCCTGGTCACGCCACGCTTCGATCCCGTCTTCATGAGCCAGATGGCGACCTGGGGCGCCGGTCGCTTCTATTTCAGCTCCAGCTCCACCAAGGTTCCCTCCCTGTTCAGGAGCGAACTCCGGCGAGTCTTCGCATCGACGCCCAAGGAATAGAAGACCTTGCCTGAGCGGCAGGGAGAATGCCGGAGACGCTGAAGGGGGGGGGGATGGTCAGGAGGGCGCCCACCGGCCGCGAGCTGGGGCCTTCGATCACTTCGCCTTGGGGGATGCCAGCGCCGTGATCTCCTTCACCGAAAGCACGCGCGAATAGATCCGCACGTCGTCGATCGCTCCCTGGAATCCCCGGGCCAGGTCTCCCCGGTTCCCGATCAGGAGGGGGATCGACGCATCGGACATCTTCGATCCCGCCCCGTCCTGATTCCGGGCATAGGCCGGCTCGACGCCGTTGACGTAGATATGGATCTTGTCCACCTGAGCCGAGCCGTCCCAGGTCATGGCCAGGTGCTGCCATTGGTTGGGTGCCAGGAGGTTGGGGACCGATTCCCGACGGAGTTCCCGCTCCGAATAATCCTTGGCGAAGGCGATGCCGCTCTCGCCGGCGATCAGCATCCAGCGACCCCGGGCGCCGCTTTCCTTGGCCACGATTCGGCCGAGTTTCAGGGTTCCGGGTTTCACCCACGCGGAAACGGTGAGGGGTCCGAGATCCGCGAGGGACGGGGTCGGCGAAACGACGACATGGGCCTCGGCGCCGTTGAGCGCCAGCGCTCCTCCCCATTTCCCCTCGGTCCATGACGCTCCGCTCACGAGGGTCGCAGGATTCCGGTTGCGGGAGGAGTCCGATGCGATCGGGCCCTTGCCCTCGTCGAAGGTCCAGCGGGCGACGAGCCCCGGGTCCGAATCCGCCTCCGCGGGCTTGGGCGACCGGACGGGCTCGGTGGGAGGCTCGCTCCGGGCTTGGGGTGCGGGCCGGACCGGGGGCGGGGGAGCTTCCGGATTTCGAACAAGGGTCGCCCGATCGATGTCGCGCTCCAGGTCGGTCCGGAATTCCTCCAGGCTCCACTTGGCGATCCGTTCGCGGACGGCCGCGAGATCGGCGGCATTCTTGGCGTGGGCGGCTGCAAGGGCCTTCTCCTTGAGCGGCCCATAGAGGCTCTCCGCCTGCCCGCGGAGCTCCTTCAAGGCTTTCTCCACGGGGCTAGTCCATTCGTTGACGGCGTGCTGTTTCCGAGCCTGTTCCAGGAGTTTCTGGGCCTGCCCGAAGTCCTCCTTCGAGGCCGCGGCGCGGACGGAGTCCAGGAGGCCGGGGAGGTCCTTAGCGGCCAGACCCCGGTCCTTCGCCTTCAGGCCCTCGAGGTCCCTCAAGGCGGCGTCCTGAAGGGGCGTGCCGCTGGCATCCCAGGCCGCCTTCTCGAACAAGGCGATCTGTCCGACCAGGTCTCCGGGATTCATCCGGGCGAACTCGCGCGCCCGTCGCAAGGACTCGGTTGCCTCGGCATCGAAGGTGCCGGCAGATGCGGGAGGGGAAGAGGTCGGGGGCGGCGGAGGGGATTGCGGACCTGGAAGGACCGCGACGGGACGCGCATTGGGAGGGGGAGGCTGGATTGCGGCCGGGGAGGACGGAGCCCGGGAAGGCGTCTTCGGCTCCGAACTGCCCGAAGCGATCACCCAGACGAGCAGGGTGACGGCGCTGAGGCCTCCCAGGGCGATCCAGGCAACCGGGCCCGGCGGCGGGGCGCCCGCGCCCGCGGCTCTCCGTTGCGTTCCGGCCTTCGACGAGCGGATTTCGACCACTCGAAGGATCCGGCTCGTGCTCGAATTCTTCTTCTCGGCAGTCTCTTCCTGGCGGGCGATCTGTCCGAGCAGCTGCTTGATGGTTTCGGGGGGGAGAGAATGCACGCTTTCCCGGGCACACTTGTAGCAGAAGACGGAGTTATGAAGGCGGTAGGCCTTCTCCTTTTCGAAGTCGGCGCTCCGCAGCTGGGTCTGGCACTTCGAGCAGTACAGGATCTCCTGGCCCATCCGGCATCCATTCGACTCTGGAAGGGAACCCGGGGTGGAGGCGCCTTCCAGCTTGAGATCGCTCAGGAAGCCAGAGCGAAGCGGTCCTGAGGCCGGCGGCACCCTCCATCCACCGACCCCTTGGGAGCGATTCCTCTGCCAAGCTCCCTCCCTAGACTCGTTCAATTATATCTCAAGGGAGGCTGTGGGGGGGCCCCCGGGGGAGAGGGAGTTCCCGCCCTGGAGCGCGCTTTCCGGGGGGATATGGGGATCGAAAGGCCCGGGACCGGGAGCTCGGGCAGCCGGAGCATGCCGACCGCCCGAGCGTTTCT
Source organism: Planctomycetota bacterium (assembly GCA_035309205.1). GTDB lineage: Bacteria > Planctomycetota > MHYJ01 > MHYJ01 > JACPRB01 > JACQFK01. The sequence continues at coordinate 3,662 of DATGFI010000735.1, forward strand.
CCAGGTTCAAGCAGCGGCTGATCCGGAGAGCACCAGAGTTCCCGGGCAGCGGAGCTTTCCTAGCCCGTCCACACCCAGTCGTCGGTGGAGGACTTCTTGCTCGTCCCGAAGGTCAGCAGGATCTTTTCGTAGGCGAATTTCACCCGGGTGAGCTCCTCGGTGTCGGCCTTGAGATTCGAGTGGATCACGCGGGGCCCGCTGACCGGGTTCTTCGGAATATCGTGAAGGATGTTGGTCACCGAGACATCGGAAATCTGGACCACGTAGGCAGGGGACGGCTCCGTTTTCGAAGGCGGAAAGAAGCGCAGTTCCACCTTCGGGAGCACCTCGTGGGCGGTGAGGGCTCCGAAGAGCCTGGGGAGCGCAGGTCCCCAGTCTCCAACCAGCGTGAGCGGACGGTAGGTCCGCCTCCCGGTCGTCTGCCCTGACGCGGGGTCCCGCGGCGAGGGCGTGTCCAGGACGACGGACTTGCA
>DATGFI010000736.1:0-2583 GCA_035309205.1 Planctomycetota bacterium
AGCTTCGCCGAGATTGCGAATGCCGCCGATGTTGACCCGAATCGCCTCGCGGGGATGATCTTCGCAGATCGGTACATGCTTGAGGGCGGCGGCGTGGAAGACGACCTGGGGACGATGCTTCTGGAAGATCGACCGGATGCGGGCCGGGTCGGTGACGTCGGCCAGCTCGGGATGCACCTGGCCGGCCGCCATTCCCCCAGAGAACTCCAGCAGCAGATCGTGAAGCGGAGTTTCCGCGCAGTCCAGGATGACCAGCCGGGCGGGATGGAACGGCAGGACCTGCCGGCAGATCTCCGATCCGATGCTTCCGGCGGCTCCAGTCACCAGGATCACTTTGTCCTTGATGAATGCCGAGATCGCCGCCTGATCGAGCTTGATGGGCTTTCGTCGAAGCAGATCTTCGATGGATACGTTCCTCAGCTGCGAAAGAAGCCCGAGGGCCGGGGAGAGCTTTCCCAGCGGCGGGAGAACCTTGATGCGGAGCCGGCCCTCCCTCAAGCATCCGACAATCCGTTTCATGACTTCGCCATCGGCGCTGGGGATCGCGACGTAGACCGTCCGAACTCCGGCATTCTCCGCAATCGCCCGGGCCTGGTCGACGCGGCCCAGAACGGGAAGTCCCCGCAGCCAGCGGCCGCATTTTGCGGGATCGTCGTCGAGAAAACCGACGACGCGGGTGCTCCGGGCCAGACCGCGCTCGATTTCATGAAGCAGGGTTTCCCCGCTGTCCCCGGCCCCCACGATGAGCACCGGTTCGGGCCGAGTCCTGCGGGTCAGGAGCCTCGGGCTCGCGTCGCGAAGCACCCGGAGACCGGCAAAAAGGCCGCTCACCGCCAGGAAGCTGAAGAGGCCATCCAGGACGAGAACGCTCCGCGGGATGCCCTCCGGCGGCCGAAGGCCGAGATTGAGGAGGAGCAGGATGAGCGTGGAAGCGACGCTCGCCCTCAGAATCCGGATTACGTCCCTGAGATCGATATAGGCCCAGAGGATGCGAAATACGCCGAAGAAATAGAAGAGCAGGCACTGGACGATGATGACGACGGGGAGGGTATGGGCCATGTAAACCGTGAAGTGGCCCGGGATCGCGAATTCGAAGCGGATGAGGTAGGCCCAGATGTAGGAGAGTCCCAGGGCCAGAAGGCTGGCCAGGACGACCAGCAGGTGGGGCCGGCCCGCGGTCACCCGGTTCGCGACTTTTCCCACGCGGCGCCGGAGGGTCGTTCCGGCGTGAAGATGAAATTTGGTCTGGCGAGATGGGGTCTCGCCCACTGCAACTTTATCCACGGCTCACCTCTATTGCCTGGCGAATGATGCTGAGTCACGCTCTCCGCGGCAGAGTCCCGTCAGACCACGCCTACGAGGTTGTCGCCCTCCTTTTCGATCACCTGGGCTTCCTGATCCGGATCGCGACGATTCTGGTATCCGAAGAAGTTCTCGGGCACCGTCGTGCCGAGCACCACGGCTCCCATAAGAGGAGCTCCCAGATCCACGAGCCGCTTGCGGGCCGCTAGGGCCGCCGCTCGGCTCGTCTGCTGGTGCCGAATCACCAGAAGGGTGGCATCCGTGCGGCGAGCCACGAGCGCGGTGTCAGACACCAGATTGACCGGGGCGGAGTCGATGACGACGAAATCGTAATGTTCCCGCGCCTCCCGGAGCGCAGCCTGGAAGCGGAGGGAGCCGGCCATCTCGGGGGCACGCAGGAGGCCCGTGTCGGCGCCGATGACGTCGACGCCGGGGATGCAGCTCCGCTGGACCGCTTCCAGCAGGGCCACTTCTCCGCGTAGGAGCTCTTCGAGCCCCCGGCCGCGGGGATCCGCCAGGAGCGCCTTCATGCAGGGCCAGCGCAGCTCAGCGTCGAAAAGAAGGACCTTCTGATCCTCCATGGCCAGCACGCGGGCAAGATTGGCCGCCACCGACGATTTGCCTTCGCCGGCTTCCGAGCTCGTAACCAGAATGATCTTTCCGCGATTGACCTCTTCCAGCCGGGTGACCAGCTGGGCGCGGAGACTCCGATAGGCCTCGAATGCAGGGGCATCGAGCTCTTCGTCGACCAGCAGCTCCTGCCGATCGTTGGTCGGCCGGGGGATCTCACCCAGGACGCTGAGGCCCAGAAAGAGCTCGACCTCCTCCGGGGAAGCAAGCCGGTCGTCGAAGATCTCGGCCAGGCTGACGGCCGCCGCGGCCAGCACCAGCCCGAGCACGAAGCCGAGGCTGAGCAGCCAGTTCGGCTTCTTGTAAGGTTCGGCCGGAACCGTGGCTGGATCGACGACGCGGACGCCAGCCTGGCCGGAGGTCGATGTCGCGCGGGCCTCGCTGTGCTTCTTCAGGTACGAATTGTAGAGCTCCTTGGAAGTGGCGAGCTCTGCGTCGAGCCGCTTGTATTCGGTAAGGCTGCGTCTCGCGCCTCCCATATCTTCCTCGATCCGCGCTTTTTCCGCCGCGATCTTCTTCTCTTCCTCGCGGATGGCTTCGAGCGTCTTGTCGAAGGAGTGAAGCGTTCCCTGGACGGAGTCCTTGATCTGCGCGTCGACCCGTGCGAGCTCGTTACGGACCTCGACCGCCCTCGGGTGCTTGTCCTTCAGG
>DATGFI010000737.1:0-2350 GCA_035309205.1 Planctomycetota bacterium
GAAGAGTCTGACCGTGGCGCTCGACGTGCTCAACCTCTTCAACCAGAAGTCAAGCGACGTCGATTATTACTATGCCTCGCAACTGCCGGGGGAGCCCGGTCCCGTCAACGACATCCACTTCCATCCGGTCGAGCCTCGGGAGTACCGCGTCGGCCTGACGGTGGCCTTCTAGTCCCGGAGAGGACGAAGGACGACGAAGGGACCGAGCGGGTCTGGCGGACGTCCTCGAGCGGGTCGAGTTAGACCGTCAGGGTCGTCACGACGAAGGCGACCGAGCGGGGCCCCACGCGATAGCGTCCGTCCGGGACGACGGGGGCGCCGGCATAGTCCACGATATCGTCGGGCGAGGGGAGGGAGGTATCGATCCAGCGCTTCCAGCGATGGGATCCCGAGGCGGGGAGTTCGAAATCGAGGGGCTCCCAGAAGGCGTTCATCATGCCGTGGACGCGCACCCGGCCGTGCTGGAGCGGCACGGTGAAGGCGAGCGCGCGGGACTGCTCGCTCCAGTCGGGCGACCCCAGGCGCACGCCGTGCCACTCGTAGACCGTTTCCCGGAGCAGCTCGTTCAGGGAGATATCCTCCGCCTTTCTGGCGTTCCCCCGGAGCCGGTGCCGGATCAGCGTCCGGAGGAAGCGCTGGAGTCCCGTCTCCTTTTCCATGGACGTCCAGTCCAGCCAGCTCGTCTCGTTATCCTGACCGTAGGCGTTGTTGTTCCCGCGCTGCGTCCGGCGGACCTCGTCTCCCATCAGAATCATCGGGGTCCCCACGGAGAAGAAGAGGAGCGCCAGGAAGTTCCGGATCTGACGCTCTCGCATCGCTTCGACGGCGGGATCGGTCGACGGCCCCTCCACCCCGAAATTCCAGCTGTAGTTGTCGTCGGTTCCGTCCCGGTTATCCTCGCCGTTGGGCTCGTTGTGCTTCCCGTTGTAGCTGACCAGGTCATTCAGGGTGAACCCGTCGTGGCAGGTGACGAAGTTGATGCTTTGCTCGGGCTCCCGGTTCTCGTAGGCGAAGAGATCCGGGCTCCCCAGGAGCCGGGCGGGGATCTTCGAGACCATGCCCGCGTCGCCGCGGAGGAAGCGGCGGACATCGTCCCGGAAGACGCCGTTCCATTCCTTCCAGCTGTCTCCCACGAAGCGGCCCAGCTGATAGAGACCCCCGGCATCCCAGGCTTCGGCGATGATCTTGGCGTTGCAGAGAATGGGATCCGTCTCGATGTCCCAAAGGAGGGGAGGATTGTCCAGCACGCGCCCCTTCTCGTCCCGGGACAGGATCGACGCCAGGTCGAAGCGGAAACCGTCCACATGCATCGTTTCCACCCAGTGGCGGAGGCTGTTCAGGATGAGATGCCGGGTGATGGTCTGGTTGGTGTTGAGGGTGTTCCCGGTGCCGCTGTAATTGGCGTAGTGCCGCGGTTTCTCCTCCAGGATGTAATAGGCGTCGTTGGCCAGGCCCCGGAGGGAGAGAGTCGGCCCGTTCTCGTCTCCTTCGGCGGTATGGTTGAAGACGACGTCGAGAATGACCTCGATCCCTGCGCGGTGGAGCGCCTTCACCATGTCCCGGAATTCGTCAAGCGCTCCCAGGGGATCCTTCCGGGAGCTGTAGCCGGAATGCGGAGCGAAGAAGGAGACCGGAGCGTAGCCCCAGTAATTGGTGCGGCCCGGGGGCGCATCCTGGGGGTCGAATTGAAAGACGGGCATCAGTTCGACCGCGGTGATCCCCAGGCTCTTGAGATACGGAATCTTCTCGACGAGTCCGCGGTAGGTGCCGCGCAGGTTCTCCGGGAGGCCGGAACTGGGATGCCGAGTAAAGCCCCGGACGTGCATCTCGTAGATGACCGTCGCCGAGAAGGGGCGGCGGGGGGTCCGGTCTCCCTCCCAGTCATAGAGGCGGAGATCGGCCACCACGCTCTTCATCGCCGTGGCCGTCGTATCGCCCGGATGGCAGGCCCGGGTCCGCGAATAGCCTTGGGGGACCGAGACGGCCCGGGCGTAGGGATCGAGCAGCAGCTTGTCCGGGTCGAAGCGCAGTCCCCGGTCCGGATCGTAGGGGCCTTTCGCCCGCCAGCCGTAGACCTGGCCGTGCTTGATCCCCGGCACGAAGACGTGCCAGTAGTGATAGGTGCGGTTCTGGGAAGCAACCAGGGGAATGACGCGCGAGGGGATCTCCGCCTGGGCGTCCGGGAAGAGGACGAGCTCCATCGACTGGGCGAATTTCGAGTAGATGCTGAAGTTGGCTCCGCCGAAGCGCAGCCGGGCTCCGGGAGGGAAGCTTTTTCCCGGCGTGATTTCGGCGGATGCCGGCATCGGTCGTTCTCCCGGCAAGCTTCCAGGATCCCCTCCCGGCAGAT
>DATGFI010000738.1:0-3977 GCA_035309205.1 Planctomycetota bacterium
CAGAGGCCCCGGCACGAGGCGCAGGCCGCCCGGGCCAGCGCATCGCCCGGACTCGCGGGAGCCTCCGGATAGGGCGGGTCGCCGGTGGACCCGTCCAGATCCGCGATCGCTTCATCCATGACGCCGGCCAGCCTCTCCGCGAACTGCGCCCGCCGTCCGGGTTCCTGGGGCCCGAGGCGGCGGTCGTGAGCCGGGAGCACGGCCATCAGGGCGTCGGGGGGAGCCTCCCGTGACTGCTGCAGCTGGGCCCCGATCTTCTGAGCGGCCGCCTCCTGCGCCGCTCGTTGCTCCAATTTCCGCCGCATGCGGTAGAGGCGGGAATCGAGCTCCTGCCGGCAGTAGGCTCCGCCGCAGGTATCCCCAGCGACGCCGGCGCGGACGCGCCGGCCGCAGACGAGACAGGCGCGGACGCCGGGCTCCGCCCAGATGCGGCGCCGGTACTCGTGCACGCAGTTCCCCCAATCGCAGGTCGCCTTGGGGGGCCGGGCTGCGGGGTTGAGGAAGACTCCGCAGATGGCGCAGCGTTCGATCATGGAATCAGACCGCCCTGGTCAGGCCGCCGTCGACGACCAGCGAGGCGCCGGTGATATAGGCCGCCTGGCGCGAGCAAAGAAAAGCTACCGCTGCACCGATCTCGTCGGGCTCCCCGAGCCGGCCGGCGGGAATCTCGTTGGCTTTTTCCGCCAGAACCTGTTCGACCGCGATGCCTTCCTTCCTCGAGCGATGGGTCGCGAGGTCGACTGTCCGGTCGGTGCGGATCGACCCGGGCAGGATGCTGTTGATCGTGATTCCCAGAGGCGCCAGGTCTCGAGACGCGCTCTTGGAGAAGCCGATCACTCCGGGACGGATGGAATTCGACAACAGAAGCCCGTCGATGGGCTGCTTCACGGACGTGGAAACGATGTTGATGATGCGTCCCCAGCCCCTCATGTAGGGCACGACCGCCTGGGTCCATTTCACGACCTGCATCAGCGAGCGCTCAAACCCGTCGCGCCATTCCTCCGCCGACGGTGCGTCCTTCAGCGTTCCGGGCTTGGGGCCGCCGCAGTTGTTGACCAGGATGTCGACGCGCTCGTAGCGATGCAGCGTCTCGGCGAGGAACGACTCGCGGTCTTCGTCGCGGGTTACGTCGCAGGTCTGATGAAAGACCCGGACGCCGCACTCCCGGGTCAGGGCCTCGGCAGCCGCCCCCAGCGGCTCGGCTTTTCGAGCCGCCAGCGCCAGGTCGCAGCCTTCAAGGCCCAGGGCGCGGGCGGATGCCCGGCCCATGCCCTGACTGGCGCCCAGAACCAGCGCGATCTTCCCCCGCAATCCGAAGTCCATAGGGGAGTATCTATGAGTGAACTGTCGACCGAAGTCAACCCCCGCACGACGCCGCGGCTTCGGGACCTGCGCCCCGGGAAAGAGGCCGGGGACCCTGTAGAGGAACTGCTCCAGATCCCGTGAATCGACCTTCCGGCGGAAAGCGGGCTTGGCGTAACAATCCCCTTCCCCTGACCTCCTTTTAGGAGAGGGACAGGAGGTCCGTATGAGGCTCTTTCGCGCGCTTCTGGCATGGACCCTGACGCCGGGGGTCCTGGTCGCCTCCGCAGCCCCCCAGGAGGAACTCTGGAACGGCCGGGACTTCACCGGTTTCTACACCTACCTGCGGAACTCCGGAAGAAACAACGATCCCGACCATGTCTTTCAGGTGCTCGACGGCATGATTCACGTCAGCGGCAAGGAATTCGGCTATTTCGCCACCGAGCGGGAATACGAGAACTACATCCTTCGAGCTGAATTCAAGTGGGGCGAGGGCACTTGGCCGCCTCGAGAGAAGAAGGCCCGCGACAGCGGCATCCTTTTCCACATGCAGGGCCCCGATAAGGTGTGGCCAAGATCCTTCGAGTTCCAGATTATCGAGGGCGGCACGGGGGACCTGCTGCTTATCGACCATGCAAGCATCGACTTCGACCCCGCGCTGGAGAGCCGCTTCGCGGAGCCGAAGAAGAAGATGTGTTCGGACGACGGCGAGCGCATCGTCCGAGGACGCGTCAATTGGGAAAAGCGTTCTCCCCAGTGGGACGATGTCCTGGGCTTTCGGGGCGAGGAAGACCTCGAGCGTCCGCGCGGGGATTGGAATACCCTGGAACTGGAGTGTCGTGGGGATCGCATCACGTACTGGGTGAACGGGACGAAGGTGGTCGAGACCCACGGCGCCCGGCCGTGCAAAGGCCGGATCCTCTTCCAGTCCGAAGGCGCCGAGATCTACTTCCGAAAGATCACGCTTCGGCCTCTTTGAACTTGGGGAAGGTCCGCCGCGGTCTTCCCTCCGGACACCGCCGGATGGCGCCTCGCCGGGGAATTCCGACGGCATCCCCTCCGGCGGGGTGCGTCAGAGGCGGCTCCGGCGCGGCCCGGGCCTGCCAATCCCGGCCCCCGGGGAGTAGAATAGGAGCATGCTCTTCTTCCTGGCCACCGTGCTCCTCTTCCAGGCCCCCAGCGCCGAAAAACTGATCGACGATCTGCGCTCCACGAACGCTGGTACGCGGGCCAAGGCGAGGGAGGAACTCAAGAGGATGGGCAAAGCGGCCGTTCCGGCGCTTGAAAACGCGGAGCGGGACCCGGATCCCGATCTGTCCCTTTCGAGCCGCGCCCTTCTGAAGGAAATCCGGGAAGCTCTGGCCGTGGACGCGGTGAAGGACGTCGTAAAGAGCGGCCTGGACAAGCAGCGCAGCGGAGACCCCGACGGAGCGATCGCCGAATTCAACAGGGCGCTGGAGATTCATCCCCGGTCCGTCGACGCCTTTCTGGGCCGGGGCGGCTCCTGGCTGGCCAAGGGGGACGTCGAGAAGGCATTCGCCGACTACGACAAGGCGATCGACCTGAGCCCGGACTCGCCCGTCGCGTACCGGGCCCGCGGCGACGCCCGGACCTCCCGCGACGACTACCGGGGCGCCATCGCAGATCACAGCCGAGCCCTGGAGCTTGATCCGAAATACGTCGAGGCGTACTGGAGCCGTGCATTCACCTGGCGTCGCTGGAGTTCCTGGGAGAAAGCGATCGAGGACTATACCCGAGGACTGGAGCTGAAGCCCGACCACGCGGAAGCCTATCATCAACGCGCCTACGCCAAGGCCGCCGTGGACGATGTGGAGGGAGCGATCAAGGACTGCACGAAGGCCATCGAGCTCAATCCCAAGCTCGCCGAGGCCTTCGGGACCCGCGGCTATGCCCGCCTCACCAAGAGCGACTATGACGCTGCCATCGCCGACTGCACCCAGGCCATCGAGCTGGACCCCAAGCTCCTTCAGCCATTCAATACCCGCGCAGCGGCGCGGGCCCGCAAGGACGACGCCGAGGGCGCGATCGAGGACTGCGATCATGTCCTCGACATCGATCCGAAGAACGTCGACGCCCTCCTGACCAGAGGCTGGGTTAAGGTCCGGAACGACGACGACGACGGGGCGATCGAAGACTGCACGAAGGTGATTGCCCTCAATCCGAATCTTGCGGACGCCTGGAACAACCGCGGCTGGGCCAAGGTCAACAAGGCCGACTATGACGGGGCGATCGCCGACTGCACGCGCGCGTTGGAGATCGACAACCGACACGCGTTCGCCTGGAATAATCGGGGCCGGGCCAAGGTATTCAAAGGCGCCTACGACGAAGGCATCGAGGACTGCACCGAGGCCCTTCGGTTGAACGACCAGCTGTCGATCGCGTGGGACAACCGGGGATGGGCCAAGATCTACCGGGGAGATTACGAGGGCGCGATTGCGGACTGCAGCCGCGCCCTGGAGCTCGACCCGAAATCCGCGAAGGCGCTCAACAACCGCGCTCTGGCGAAGATCAACCAGGCCGACTTCGATGGCGCCATTGCCGACAGCACCAGGGCCTTCGCGCTCGACGACACGGACACCGAGGCGCTCTGCAATCGAGGGCTCGCGAAACTCGGGAAGGGAGCCGTCGACGGCGCCATCGCCGACTATACGAAA
>DATGFI010000739.1:0-3528 GCA_035309205.1 Planctomycetota bacterium
CCGTCCGGCGATGCCTAGTTGGGCCTCCGGAATACCAGTCCCAGGGGCGCGCCGGGAATCGACCCGCCGAAGCTGCCCACAAACTCCCATCCATCCGCCCCCAGAGTATCGAACAGCTTCTGATATTGATGATCCCCCCGACCGGCCTGATCCATCGTGGTTCCCACTTTCGGCTCGATGCGGTATTCCCAGCGCGCGACGACCGTTCGCTCGGGGATCGGAGAGTTTGCTGACCTTGCCCACCGGGCTTCGGAAAGCAAACTGGCCATCGCCAAGAACGCAGCGCCGACTGTCCACCCGAATCTCGTCATCTGAGGCTCCTGAAAATGTGCCGAAGGATCTCCACGGGCGTGCATCCGTCGGACGGTGCCGCGCGATCCTCCATCACCCTAGAGAGAGCAAATTCCGAGCCATGTGGCCGCAAAGCATTGCCGAGCTTTGGGTGCGGACGCGAGGGCAGATCTTCTCTCGCCGCTCTGCGCTGTCAGGGAAGCTCCTCGATCCCCGAGCAGATCCTTAGCTCCGGCCTGAACTGCCGGGACCATGCCTCCATCCCCTCTGGGCGTCCTCCCTGCTCCCGAGCTCGTTGAAGACCAGATTGCACTGCCTTCTCGTTTCGGGACGCGTCGCCAGGGGAGTGCACGACATCCTTCGCTTCCCATCCCCGCCTACAATCGGGGGGCTTGTCCTTAAAGCCGGCGAGAGTCCCCGCACCGTCCGGATACCGGGCCTGAAAAACTCAGCTTGCCGCGAAGAATTCCCTAGGACCGGAAATTCCTTCCCCTCCCAGGGGGCGAACACTGGGGCCTGCCGTTTGCTCGGTTCCTATCGGAAGGAATGTGCCTATGGGGATGGCCTTGAGATGGGGACTTCTGCTCGTGGCCGCGGGGATCCTCCCGAGCTGCTGGCACGACCATCATCCCTGGAGTGGCGGCAGCCCTGTGGTCCATGTGACGGTCGAAAATATTGGCACGGGTTCGGCCGACATCCGGGCGGAGGCGGACTACTGGTCGGGGTTCGGTTGGGAGGATCCTCTGAACCTGACCGCGCCAGCGAATCACACCACCGACTTCTATTACGGCCTCGACAATCTGACTCGGCTTACACTTGCGATCTACCGTTCTTCGGACGGCCTGGAACTCTATCACGATTCCTGGGATCGCCAGGATCTGGATCATTTGGATGAAGACTTGACCATCACCATCGATCCGTGAGACCGCCCTGAAGAGGCCTAAGGAGAGCCGGCCCATGAAAAAGAAATCCCTCGCGAGCTCGGATCCTGGGAAGTCCGGCTCTACGTCCGTGAGGGGGGCACCGGTCGAGTACCTCCCTCGCCGGCACAGCCTCGGGACCGATCGACCGATCTTTTACCGGGGTGAGAAAGTCGTTGGCCACCGGGGGGCTGGGCGTTCGCCTGCTTTCCTCTCCGGACTCCCCGGAAAGGGAAGCACGGGGAAGATCTACGAGTCCCTGCAGACCCAGATCCTCGTGACGGCGATCGCCAGGAAGACTCGGTGGGCCGGAATCACCGGTACGGCCCGCGTTCTCGAGAAGGTCGACGCCTCTCGAATCGTCGATTCCGGCGCCCCCCGTCATATCCCCCGGAGGGCGACGGCCTCGGACGGGAGGTCGGGAACCTTCCTCGAAGGCAGGTGGGTATCGCTCCGGGGACCGCTCGCCTGGGTGCGCTCCCCTGCCCTGCACACGAGATGATGCTTACCCTGATCGAGAGGTCCAGGTTCGGCCTGCCGGTGGGCGGGTGGATCGGGGTCCCCGCCCTTCCGGGGATCGCTCCGTCCGTGGGCCTGGCCGTCTGGGTCGTGGTCGTTTCCGTCTTGACGATGGTCCTCTCCCTGGGGACCGCGGTCATCGTCCTGGTTCGCTTGCCGGCCGAGGCGTTCATCGCGGACTCCCGGGCTGCCCCATCCCGCCGGGGCGCTGCGCTTGGAATGCTGGCCAGAATCGGCATGAACGTCCTGGGCTGGTTCCTGGTATGCGCAGGCGTGATCCTTTCCATTCCGGGCGTCCCTGGCCAAGGCCTTCTGACGATCTTCGCAGGCCTCCTCCTGGTCGAGTTCCCCGGTCGACATCGGCTGATCCGAAAGATCCTGAGCCGACCCAAGACCCGGACGTGGGTGAATCGTCTAAGAGCCCGATTCGGGCAAGCCCCGCTCCAGGGGAATCCGAAATAAGGCCGGGCTGTGGGGAAAGTCTGGTACTTAAAGAGGGATTCATGGAGCTTCTGATGAGGTCCCGCATCTGTTGGGCGACGAAGGAGCCCATTCCTGTCCCCGACGGCACTCTGGGGGCCATGCAAATCCTGAGGTCTTGAAGCAGGGACCGCCGATGTGGCACACGAAGTCGATCGCGGAGACTGCCGCAGCCTTGGGAACCTCCCTCGACTCCGGCCTGACGGCCCAGGAGGTCGAGCGACGATCGACCGCGAGGGTCGAGGGGCCCAAGGCGCCCACGACTTCCGCCCTGCGTCTGTTGTGGAACCAGCTTAAGGGCGGGGTCATTGTGGTCCTCCTCTTGGCCATGATCGCCTCCTTCCTCCTGGGAGAGATGGGGAATGCCGTCGGCATCGGATTGTCGGTCGTCCTGTCGGTCTTCTTCGGCTTTCTGACCGATTTCCGAGCGGAGCGCGCGCTTGAGGGATTGAGGGAACTGAGCGCTCCGACGGCCCAGGTCCTTCGCGACGGCGTCGAACGGGAAATCCCCACCCAGAATGTCCGCGTGGGGGATGTCCTGATCCTGCACCCGGGAGCCCGAATGCCCGCCGATGCGCGGCTCGGAGTGGCTCAAGACCTTCGGATGGACGAATCCCTCCTGACCGGCGAAAGCGATCCCGCGGCGAAGACCGTGGCCGCCCTGCCGGCCGACCGCCCGGTGAGCGATCGGTCCAACATGGCGTTCAGCGGGACCTCCGTCGTCACGGGCTATGGAAAGGCCATTGTTACCTCGGTCGGGAACGACAGCGAGCTCGGACGAATCGGGCGCCTGGTAGAAGAGCAGGAGAAGAAAGATACCCCCCTGCAGAAGCAAGCCGAGCAGCTCGGGCGTCAGCTTTCGCTGCTGTTCATCCTCCTCTCCGCGGCGACCATCGGGCTGGGCCTCCTCCGACATCATCCCCTGCTCATGATGGTCGAAACCGGAGTCATCCTGGCCATCGCGGCGATCCCCGAAGGGTTGCCCGCGGTGACCACGGTGGCCCTGGCGGCAGGCGTGCATCGCATGGCAAAGCTGCACGCCCTGGTCCGCCGGATCTCCTCCGTGGAGACGCTGGGCACCGTATCCGTCATTTGCACGGACAAGACCGGAACCCTGACGGAGAACAACATGCGGGTCACCCGCATTCTCCTTCCCGACCGGGAGCTTGCCGTATCAGGCTCCGGGTACGAGCCGCTCGGCGAGTTCCGATACGCCGGGGAGATCGTCGATCCCGGAACCGATCCGGCGCTCCGGTCGCTCCTCCGAATCGCCCGGATCTGCAACAACGCCAGGCTCGAGGCTCACGAGGATTCCGGC
>DATGFI010000740.1:0-2848 GCA_035309205.1 Planctomycetota bacterium
CCGAGTCGCCCCTTCTGGCTCTAGAGCCGCTCGATGCCGAAGACGTCTCCTGGCAGGTCCAGGTCGACCCGCACGACTACGTGGTCGAGCTGCTCGGGATCGCGCCTTCCGGTCGGGCGGCTCCGGGCGAAAGGGTGACGGCGACCGTCCGGGTCGGCCGGGCGAGAAGTGAAGAGCGCTATCGCCTGATCGCGAGGCCTTCGCGAGGCGACGTCCAGCTCCTGGGGCCGTGGGAGCAGACGGTCCAGGGAAGCACTCCCGCCTCGTTCACGTTCACGAGCACCTCGACCGGACGCGGCGGCATCGCCGTCGATGTCCAGCGCGTCCAGGAACCCGGTCGCTAGGCGCCTCCCGGGCGGCTCCGCCCTCACCGGTCGCACGGCTTCCTTTCCTACTTCTTCTCTTTCTCTTCCGCCGCGCCCGGGTCCTCGGCTTTCTTGGCCACTCCCGTGGCGATATCCTTCGGCTTCTGAAGCGGCGGGGTGGCGCGCTTCAGGAAGAGGATCGCAAAGCAGGTGTCGGTGACCTGGTCCGTGAGCGCCCCCGCCAGCGGCGTCAAACTCTTCCACGAGCCGTCCGGAGCCTGCGTCTTGATCAAGTATTCGGCGCCTTCCTTGTACCACCGATGGCCTCCGAGCTCCTCGAGTCCGGAGATGGTGCCGACGCGCTCCAGTCCGTAGAGATAGTAGAACTGCCAGAGGGGCGAGCCGCCGGGGTTGGTGCTAACGGAGAAATACTTCCCCAGCCAGTCGGTCCCCTTCGTCACCGAGGCCTCGGTCTTCCAATCCTTTCCCAGGTAGAACTTCGAGACGATGAGAGCGGTGAGCGCCGCCGTCGTCATCGAGCCGGAGCTGGTATCCGTGGTGACCAGGCCCATGCCCGGAACTTCGGCGCTGTCGTAGCCCCATCCGCCGTCCGCATTCTGCTTGGATTCGAACCACCGTTCGATCTCCTGCCAGGGGTTTTTCGGCACCGTGACGGCGGCCCGGGACGCGGCGAAGAGCGCGAGCACGGCGTACTGGCTGTTGGAGTTGTCCCCCGTCTTCTTGGGCGGGGTGCGGACCGGCGCCGGGAGCTTGATGGCCTTGCCCGGAGGCGGACCCTCGTCCATCGTCTGGGTCGCGCCGGGGATCACCTTCTTCTTGGCGACCGTCGGCACCGGGGCATAGATCGTGGGGGTCAGTTTCCGGCTATGCCCCTTGTACGCCCACTGGCCGTTCTCGCACTGGTTCTCGACGAAGAACTGCGCGATCTCGGCCAGGGATTGCTGGTAGTACTTGCGATTCACCTTCTCCAGGAGGAGGGCCCGCAGTCCGGCGTTATAGGTGTCGGAAAGATTGCTGTGGTCGAGCATCTTCTGAAAATTGTCCCGGACGAGCGGATGTTCCGGAGGCAGGCCGGCGTGGACGAGCGTCAGGAGCACGAGTTCGGTGTACTTCTGCTCGTGGATCACGTTCTGGGAGAACTTGCCCAGGAGCCACTGCAGACCCTTGTCGATCGCAGCGTTCACGGCCTTGGGATCGACCTCGGGATCCGGAGGTTTATCTTGGGCGAAGGAGACGGCGGGAAACAGCAGGACGATCGACAAGCAGAGCTTCATCAGATCTCTCCGAAAGGTGGATCGCCCTGCGATAAAGACACCGGCAGCCCGCGCTTTTGTGCACGTCCGGAACGATTTCATCGAAAAAAGCTTTCTTTCACGGCTTACCGCGAGGAGGTTTCCCCGCCGCCCGGAGGCCTCGCACCGCGTCGCCTCGAAGAAGCGTCCGCGTCGACGCCAGACCTGAAGAGCCCGGGCCCTCTTCGAGGGACTAGGGTTTCTTGTCCGGATTCTGGCCGGGAATCTTCCCGAGCGCGATCTCCTTCAGCCACTGGCCCAGCGCCTCCGTCTCGCTGCCGCCGAAGAGCCACTCGTGGCGGCGGCCGGCCACGTAGCGGATCGTGAGCGGGATCCGGGCCTGCTTCCATTCGGGTTCCACTTTCTTCCAGAGCTGGGAGCCCCCGTCCTGGTCTCCTACCAGCACGAAGAACGGGACCTTCTGGATGGCCGGATCTTTCGGAAGCGCATGGGGATCCGCGCGACCTTGCGCGTAGGTGCCCAGATCGATCGGATAGGCGGCATCGAGGACCAGGCCCCCATACTTCAAGCAGTCCGCCCAGTAGAGCTCCAGAGCCAGCTGTCCTCCGGCGCTGAATCCCATCAGAGTGGGCTTCGTCGCGCTGACTCCGGGGATCTTGCCGGCGTCGGGAAGCGTTCGCTCCAGGAGCTTCTGACCTTCCTCGGAAGTCCAAGCCGCCCACTGCTTATTGGTGATCACCAGCAGCGCGAACCCTTGCTTGAGGAAGGTCGGCGCCATCCGCTCGACCATCTCGTTTCCGGATCCGCCCGAAGGATGCAGCCAGACGACCAGACGGCAGGGTTTTTGCGCGGTCGCGGTTTCCGGGAGATGGACCCGGTACGGCAGGCCTCCCTCCGGATTTCCCTCGACGACTTTGCCCTCCGGAAGCCCGGAACTCTTCGGGGCGTTCTGCGCGTCCGCATTACTCTGGATCAGCGCGAAGACGCCAAGCAGACTCGCGACCCACCTGGTCGACCTTGAGAACCTCATCCATCCTCCGTCCCGGGTGGGGATTTGAAGCGGCATCCTGGTCGTTTGGACACCGGAGCTCCTCCGGATCGTCGCCGATGGTTGCCCCTGAGGCTTCTCAACGGGTTTGCATGCGCTGACAGAGAGTCGCGCGCGAGAACAACGTGAGCGTCCGGTGGTGTACGGGGCACTCGGTCAGGCGATTTAGATTAGCTGAAGCGGTCTGCCACAGGTTCGCCGCATTCCGCGAGAGTTCAGCG
>DATGFI010000741.1:0-18028 GCA_035309205.1 Planctomycetota bacterium
TGCAGGGCCATTTTCGCGTGGTATGGCCGTTACGCTGCGTAATTGCAGCTGCATAACAGCAATTTGCAGCCGAAAACACCAGGAAAGGGGGCGAAAAGGCACCAGAAAACCTTAAAGTCGCGGTTTAGAGTAAATATGCAAGACCGAAACTCGCTAGTGCAGTGCAGGGCAGAAAATGGTGATTTTCTCTGTGCAAATGGTGAAAATTCGTCGTTTTTCCTGGTGAAAGTTTAGAACCGGAAGGTTAGGCCCGTACCCTACTTCTAAACCCTTACCTTCTAACCCTCCCTCCATCCTCTCCCCTGATTATAATCTTTCCTATTATAATAGTAGGGAAAGCAGGTAGAAGGCACTGCACACGCAATTTCCACTCCATTTCCTCCTCCACTTCCACTCTCAATCTCCACCCATTTCTCCAGTAGTTTAGAACCCACCCGGATTCTAAATACGTGGCATTGACCTGGGGAAATGTCTTAGAAGTTTAGAAGCCCGGTTTTAGTTACGGTTCTAAACCCCGCGTAATCGTCGGTTACCCCCCGTAACCGAAAATTCCACGAATTCCACCGATCCAGCCCGATTACCCCTACCGCCCTGCCAGCCGGTAGGGTAAACTATAGGTACTGGGAAACCGGGAGCCGGGCGCGACGCCCGACCCCTCACCACCCGCTCACCCGAGGAGCCATCATGGTTACCAAGACCCGTCCGCCCATCACCCCCACCGCCAAGCCGACCCCGCCCGCGCGGCCCGCCGCGCTGAAGACCCCCGTCAACACGCTCGTCCTCCTGATGGGCGGCGTCAAGAACGACTTCCTCATCCACCGCGAAGGCTGCAAGCGCTACGCGGCGGACAAGAAACGCAGCCAGTACGCCGGCATCGAGGACTACAAGCTGGAGGAGATCGCCAACCAGCGCGAGGTCATCATGGAGGTCTGGGGCGACCAGATCGCCGAGGTCTGGGGCGAAGACGAGAAGCTGAAGGACAAGGACTACGCCGAGGCATCCTGGGCCTGGCTCACCAAGAACGGCTTCGTGACCTCCGTCCAGTTCCACTCCTGCCTGGATGGCCTGCCCCAGTCGGCCGCCGCGAAGGCCAGCGCCGCCAGCGCGGCGAACACGAAGCGCACCGCCAAGACCCTGCTCGCGACGCTGGTCGCCGAGGCGGCCGGCCGGGTGGTCGCGGATCTCCAGAACGAGAACGTCCTCAGCCCCAGCAGCCCCGACGCCGCCGCCATCCTGGCCGGGTTCGCGACGGCCCCGGAGATCGCCCAGTGCGTTGCCCAGTGGCTGCACGGTATGCCCGTGGACCGCGCCCGCTTCCTGAAGGTCCTCCCCCGCCCCGACCGCAGCGACTGGCGCGCGGAGAACGACGCCGCAAACTCCGCCGCGAACTCCGCCAGCGAGAACAAGGACGAGGCGAGCGGGCAGGAGTAGCCGGCCGTGCCTCCCTCGAGCCCGGGCTCCCCCAGTCCGGGCCTGGGGGTGGCGCGACCGCCCGAGGTCCGCCTGGAAGGAGAAGATTATGCCCTGGGGAAAGAAGCCCTACCACGAGCGCTGCGGCACGCGGCACTGGGACAGCGAGCCCTGCCCGATGGACGGAGCCCCAGAGAAGGGGAAAGGAGGCAAGCCATCCAAGGGAGAGAAGGAGATCCACAAGACCCACGCCTACGGGAACTGGCGGCCCTGGGTCTGCCTGGGCGACGTGACCGGGCAGGACACGCGGTACCGGACCTGCCTGGACTCGAAGTGCCGCCACCAGGACGTCGAGAACCGGCGGTGCAGGCACGGAAAGAAGCCCCAGCTATGACAGGTGTACCGCTGCGACGCCTGCGGACGCAGGAACTACCCGTTCCTCTCGGCATGCCAAGGGAGCAGTGGTCCTGTATGTACTGTCGTACCTCCGGCCGAATGGTCTTTACCAGCAGAGAGGAGCAGAAGTAGTGTTCATGGAGGAGCACCTGGAGATCGACGAGGAGGGCGGCACGGCCGCCCGGCTCACGAACGACGGCACGCTCACGTCCCTCGGGACGGCGCATTCCCGGCTCAAGGGGAGCCCGTTCGCCGTGTTCCAGATCGCCTCGTTCGCCGGTCTAGACATCGTCGACCAGGCCTCGTTCGAGGCGGAGATACTCCGCCGGTACAGCACCAAGGAACTGGCAAACCTGATTGGCCGCGAGCTGGACAACGAGGAAGTCCTCGACCTCCTCGCGCGGCGGATGAAGCGCTAGCCCGGCTTCCCTCGGCCGTCGGCCCGCCCGGGGTCGGCGACCGGGGGTAGCCGTACTGACGCCGGTACGGTACACTAAGGGGAAGCCCTTACCCGAGGAGGCACAAATGGAACAGGAAGCTCCCACGACGAACCTCGACCGTACGCTGGAGCGCGTCCGGAAGCTCATCGCGCTCGCCGAGCACCCCGAGACGCCGCCCAGCGAGGCCATGCTGGCCCAGCGGCAGGCCGACGCGCTCATGCTGAAATTTAGCATCGACGCGGCAAAGATAAACGCCGCACGGCCGGCAGCCGACAAGAACAAGCCGAAGATCCTTACGGTCCAGCTAGGGCCGCAGAGCGACGTCCTCGGCTATATAGCGCAGGTATGCATGGACATCGCCGAGCACTGCTCCTGCAAGACGAGGCTCTACAGCGCCTGGGCCGACGGCTCCTGGCTCGCGAAGGTGTACGGGTTCGAGGGCGAGGTCCGCTACTTCGAGCTGCTTTACACCACCGTCCGCCTGAACATGATCTCGGCCCTCCTGCCGAAGCTCGAGACGCACAAGTCCCTCGAGGACAACGCCTACCGCCTCCACTCGGCGGGATACAACTGGCTCCAGATCGCCGAGATGTACGGCTGGAAGAAGTACAGCCACACCCGGGCCTCGTCCACCTATGGCGGGACCTATCCGCCCGCCGACCTCAAGGTGCCCTACTGGCACGCGGAGCACGGCTGGCAGTCGGCCACGCAGGTCGGCAGCCGGATTAAGCGCGCGTGCGAGCGCGAGGCGAAGCGGCGCGGCGAGGCGGTCCAGAAGATCGCTGCCAACGGGAGCGACACCTACCGCCGCTCGGCCGCCGCTGGCTATACCGCCCGGCTCCGGCAGCGACTGGCCTCCATCGCCAGGCAGCGCTCGGCCAGCGACGCCGTGATCCTCCGGAGCCAGGTGGACGACCTGGACGCCCTGTTCCGGGAGGACAACCCGGACTTGTTCACGGTCCGGGACGAGGAGCCGTCCAGCGACACCCCCACGCGGACGCGGAAGCTGCGGTACCGGCCCGTTAATCTGGACGCCTACGACCACGGTGTCCGGACTGCCAACACCGCTGACCTCAACGCCACCACGAAGATGGGCGGCAGCATGACCCGGGAGATCGGGTGAGTGACCAGCCGATCTCCCTGCGGAAGGACGGCCCGGCCAGCGACGACTGGGCCGTCTACGTCGGCGACCAGGTCGTCGAGGAACTCCAGGGCCTCCGCTGGAGTGACGCCCGCTTCTACCATGCTCCGCCGCCGGGCGGAGCGACAGCAGCAAGGATGGATTAACCATGGCCAAGATCTCGGCCGGTGGGGCGACAAAGGTCTGCTCGCTCAAGACGGAGAGCCCGATCGGATACCAGTACGTGTTCACGCTCTGCTCGGACGGTCGGGTCCTGGTTAAGTCGGGCGGAAGCGGCTATCGGCTGTTCGCGCGGATCAAGAGCCAGGAGAACCGCACAGAGGAATGGCTCAGGCAGTATCTGACCGGCCGCCACAGCCACAGAATCACGTGAGGAGCCGTCCGATGGAATTTGACGCCCGGGTCGCCGCGCTCGATCTGCAAAACGGCCTCGACCGGGAAAAGTGGCAGGTCGAGAAGGTCGGGGCCGACGCCGAAAGTGCCAGCTTCTTTATGACGAAGATCGGCCCCGACGACGAGTACGCCGTGACCGTCGTCCGCGTCCGCTAGGCCGCGCGGCGCGTGGCGGGCGACCCCTCCCCGGTCGCCCGTCGCGCCCCCGTTACCGAGCGAAGGGAAGAGGATGGAACTAGAAGCAGTACAGGCGAATCCAGAAGATCTGCAGAGCGGCGATCTCGTCGTCGACGTCGAGAAGTGCGGATGCGATATCGGCGTCCACCTTGTCGTCCTGCGAACCACAAAGGGGAGAGCGAATGCTGGGTGACTACTGGTACTACCGCTCATTCGCGGTCAACCGTCTCTACGATCTCAAGCGCCAGCGGAAGGTGTACGGGCTCCGCTCGTTCCTTCCACACCGACACGTGCCGCACCGTCGGCCGGCCGGCGACGGCTTCTACTGCAAGCGTTGCGGCACCCGCAAGGCGATCGTCCAGCTCCGGGCCACTGGCGAGCGGTCATGGCGGCGCTAACCCCGGGCGACCGAAGCCTGAAGCGGATCCTCGAGATCCATCGCCTTCGGCACCCGGACCACACGGAGGACCGCGTCCGGCAGGAGGTGAAGGATTTCCTGCGCCGTTCCTCCGGGCTCGAGCCGGACATCCGGAAAATCGAGGATGGCGGCCTGGCCGGCCTGACGACCGCCCAGGCGCGCAACTGCGCCATGCTGGTCATGCGGAACACCACCGATATCACGAAGCTCTACCGTTAGGAGAAGGGCAGTGTTCCTTTCCCGAGAAGGATTCATTCGCACCCGCACCGCCTACCACAAGGCCCACCTGCTGGAGCAGACCAAGAAGTTCCAGGCCAGAGGCGAGATCCCGGACGAGGCCCTGGAGAACTGGGCTCGATACCAGGCCGAGCTTGACTGGAAGCGCAAGCGCGTCTACGACCGCCCGGCCACGCTCACCCCGGCCTCGGTCTGGCAGTACGATCACAGGGAGCCGGGCGTGAACATTCGCTTCAACCCGGACGGCCCGATGGTGTCCGTAATCTCGCTGAGCTTCGCTGAGCTCCGTGAGCTAGTGCTTGACGGGGAGACGTTCCTCGATGACCTGGGCGAGTGGACCCCGGACGACGAGGGTCACTTCGACGCCGACGGCTGACCCCGCCCGCGTACCCCCTACCGCTACCACGCGGTAGGGGGTATAATGGATACCGAAAGGAGCGCGCCATGAGGACGGTAAGCCTGGAGTACCTCCAGGATCGAGAGCCGCTAACGAGTACCCGGCTGTTTCTTGACCGGGTCGTCTACGCCAAGGACCACCAGAAGAACATCCTCGCCCTAACCTTCGCTGCCAGCCATGCCCTGAACTCGTTCAACACGATGCCCCGGGTGCTCGTACGGAGCCGCGAGCCAATGTCGGGCAAGACGACTGTCCTGGACGCGGCGATGATGCTGTGCCAGAACGGATGGATGGCTGACCCGACCATCTTCGCTCTACGCTCCAAGTTCGCCGAGCCGGAACAGCCGACACTCATCCTGGACGAGCTAAGCAAGTTCTTCGGGGAGAATGGACTGCGGGGCCGAGGGAATCCCCTGTACAAGCCCCTGGTCGAAGGCTATCGCAAGTCGGCGACCTTTAGCATGAGCGTGGACCGAACGGCCGTGGACGTGAGCGGTTACTGCCTCGCTGTGCTGGCCGGCCTCGGGACGGCCGCTCCGCGTGACCTGATCACCCGGGCGATCCCGATCGACATGCGTCCGATGCCCTTGGGTATGCAGCTCGAGGATACCCTCGATGACGGCGTCCAGGCGGACGGCATCCGGCTGCGCGAGCAGCTCCATGACTGGGCCCAGAAGGCGGCCAGTCTCGACATCCTTAGCCGCTTCGCTCGCGAGTCGAGCCGACAGCACCCCAAGCTGACCGGACGTAAGCTCCAGGTGTGGGGTCCCCCGGCCGCCATGGCCCGCGCAGCGGGTGGCCCCTGGCCTCGCTACTTCATGGAAGCGTTTACCGCGCTGGCGCTCGACGTGAGCGAGAAGCCCGTGCTGAGCGCTGAGGAACAGATACTGTACGACACGGGCGAGTACCTGGCCGATCCGGCCACCCTGCCCGGGAAGTACCTGCTGAGCGCCCAGCTCCTGAAGCACCTTCGGACACTGGACGAGAAGCTGTACACGGCTAAGTCCGACGCCCAGCTGGCCCGGCTGATGACGGCCGGCCTCGGCCGCGCGTCTACCCTCACCCTCGCCGACCGGCACACCGCGAAGGGCTGGCACCGGATAGCCATCCAGTCTGCCTACGCCGACCTGCTCACCGAACTCGAGCCCGAGGAGGCCCCCGCTGCACCGGACGAGTTCGAGGACTTCTTTGACATCGACGACCCGACTACCGAGACTACCGAGACTACCGTACGGAGCGTGGCGTAGTGGCGCGATACCCGACCCGCTGCCCGAGCTGTGGCGCCACGGCCCCGGCGGGCAAGGAGATCCAGCACAGGAGCTACTGTATCCTTTTCCAGCTACTGCGATCGATCCGGAGGATCTAATGGAAGAGCGCCCCCTTCCCCTGTACCTAGTCGCTCTCTATCACTACCTCCAGGCTCTCGACCGAATTCTGACCCTCCTGATGATGATGGCAGAGGTGTACTTTCCGTGAAAGAGATACTGGTATTCGCAAAGATCGCTGAGGAGTCTGGTCGCCAGGTCGGCGCGGGCCGCGCGGAGTGGGCGATCGATCCCCAGCGGATGAGCCAGGAGCAGATACGCCGAATTCTCCGGGGCATCGAGGACGGGGATCCGGCGGTGATGGAAGGCTACCGGCCGCCCGATCTGAACGGGGAGTACACCCCGGATCGCCTAGCGATCGAGCTGGGGATCCCCACGGACCACCGCTATATGGACGTCTACGGCGATCTCTGGGAGGAGGCTGCTGAGAACGCATTCTGGGAGAAGATCGGCGATACCCTCCGTTCCCACCTGGGCCCGGAATGAGCTATCACCCGCTGCTGGCCGCACCGAATACCGGCGTGATGGGGACGGTCTACATGCTCCATTTCGACCGGCCGGTACGGCACGCGCGGCACTACCGGGGCTGGGCGTCCAATCTGGACGGCCGCCTGGCCCATCATGCGGCGGGCACCGGGGCGAAGCTGACCGCGCTCGCAGTCCGGATGGGGATCGGATTCCAGCTGGCCGTCTCCTATCCCGGCGACAAGAACGAGGAACGTCGATTCCACAACATGGGCGGAGCCACTCGGCTCTGCCCGATCTGCAAGGAGAACAGCAATGCCGATTCCGGATGACGAGGCCGTCCATGTGATGCGCCTGCTGAACCACCGCTGCGAACAGATCCCGGCCGGGGAGGAGCGGGACGCACTCTGCTCTGCGGTAACGAAAGAAGAGACCATACTCGAGTTGTTCGACGGGGCGGGGCGGTACTGCTGCACCGTCCTGGTATTCCAGAAGAAGCCCGGGGACCAGCCGCGTCTTGGCCACCTTGGCCAGATTAGTAAGCAGCTGATTCCGCCAATTGCTTATCGGCTCACGCCCGAGGAGTACCTGACTCATCTGCGTAACCACGATGACCCGAACCCCGAGGGGACGAGGCGAGAGGTCTGGCTGGCAGCAGGGTATTGGATTACCGACGCCTCGCACGTGACGGCCGCCTGGGACCCGGAGGGTTTCTACTGGGTTCGCACGACTGATCTGCGGGTCCAGCTGTGATCCTCGAGGAGAGCGTGCTCAAGGGAATCGCTGTTCTGGCTCAGGGCGAGTATGCCACGGACCACGGAGGCCAGGCCCAGGTTTCCCTGGTCGCCGGCCGAGGCGAGATCCAGATCCTGGCCGACGGGACCGCCTGGTATCTTAACTGGTCCGCGGACCATGTCCTCCTCGACGTTATCGAGCTGACCATGCCCATCGAGGGCAGCGCGGTCTTCATCGCCGCCTGGCTCGTCGAGCAGGCTGACAAGTACAAGGAGTTCTAGTGTTCGCTATTCGCTTCCCGCGCGAGGTTACATTAAGCCACCCAAACGCGGTCGTTCGGAACTTCGCTTCCGAGATCAACATCACCGAGCGCCAGATCCGCCAGTGCAAGGCGGAGGCCGAGGAGTACCTGGTGTCGATCGGGAAGAGCCTGGAGAGTGGCCAGCCGTGTGATCTGCTGGCCACTCTCCATGCCGCCCTACTCAACCTGGTGCTTTCGGCCGAGCGCCGCGATAACTTCTACTATGCCCTTGCCGAGGCGATCGGCGACAGCGAGACGTACGAGGCCTTCCTGGCCGAGTACCCGCCCGTGAAGGAAGGATCATGACTAGCCATGTCAGATTTCTGTGGCGAGTGCGGGAGGCAGCTGAGCCGGTTCAAGACGAATAACGGCCATATGGACAGCTGTCCGACGCTCATGGAGAATATGCCGAGCATCGGGCGCGGCCGGAAGCCGAAGAACCACGACTCCGACTGGTCGAAGAGCGGCCGGATGAAGGTCCTGGGCGAGACCCGGTACCGCTGGCGCTGCGGCCGCTGCGGCAAGATCGCCTTCACGGACTCGGACACCGCCCCGGCCGTCGTTAAGCACCCGGGCTCCGTCGGTTAAAGCAAACAGGCCCGGCTCCAACAACCTGGAGCCGGGCCTGTTTGCTTTTGGTCAGGACCAGATTGCCCGGAGACCGGAAGCATAGAGCTTCAGATTTCCGGTGGCCAGGGGCACGCGCTTCTCTCCGTCGAATCCCATGTCAACGGATGCGGACATGTCAATCACATCGACCCCGGACATCGAGATGGTCCGACCCTCGAGCTGGATGAGAGCACCGTCGGTGTCGTCGTCTTCTGAGAAGAACTGAATCACGATCTTCACGGCATCTCCTAATCGGCAGCGTACTTGGGGTCCCACATCTGGCAGCGGAGCGTGACGCTTCGGCGGGCACGGCGGAGCGCCGTGAGCGCGTGGCGGAGGGCGTCCCGCTCGTGGTCCGTCTGGCCCCGGGCGAGCCAGACGCCGGCCGCCGCGAGCCGGTCGTCCGTGAACGCGGCCTTGGCCGTCTTTCGATCCTGCATGACAAGCGTCGCGTCGTTCGTGAGCGCGGTTCGCTCGAAGCAGAACCGTAGCTGCTGTGCAAAGTAGACCGGGGTGTATACTTCCGGATCCTTGAGCGGACGCCCGAAGTCAAAGTCCTCCACGATGACGGCCGGACCGAGCTTGTACGCCAGCGACTGCGTTGTGCGAATAAGATCGCAGCTGGCCCAGACCTGGTCGCTAATCCGGCCCCGGAGCTGACCGGTCGTCCATGCGATGATCCGGGCGGGCTCGCTGCCCCAGACACAGCGGCGTGGGACCGTGAGCCGGGCCCAGCCCGTGGTGACCCCGGGGTCGAACGCGAGCACATGGATTTCCTTCGGGGGCATTCTACTCTCCAGCAAGCGAGTGTTCAGCCCGGCGGAGCGGGCCGAAGTTAGTCGGTCGGGCCATGGCTTCAGCGCATTCACGGATCACCTCGTCCATATCAACAGCGTACACGGCGTGCCCGGCTGGGCAGTGGAACCTCTTTCCGTCCGTCGTGATGGGCTCGTGGTGGACGGGGCACTGAAGCGTCATGGGCATTCTCCTCAGAATCGCAGAACCCCGGAACGACGAGCGTTCCGGGGTCGGCGTAGGGTACGCTAGCGGGGTTCTCACGGCCCCCGAGCGGAGAGGGTTTCTAACGCTTATGAGTATAGCGGACGCGCGGTCCCCCGCGACGAAGAACGCGCTAATCTGGGCCCACAACCTGGTCGACTACGGCGTCCCCATCTTTCGGGGCCGGCTGCTCGCGGATGGAAACCCAGATCCGGAGGACCGACGATGGAGGCAGTGGCAGCGGACGAAGCCGTCACACGAGGCGATTGACCGATGGAAGCCGGGGGAGGCCCTGTGCGCCGTGACCGGGACAACCTTCGATGTGCTGGACATCGATCCGCGGAACGGCGGGCTCCTCAGCTTTAAGCGGCTCTCGAGGGAGCTGGGGGACGACGGCCCGGAGGTCTACTGGGAGGTGTTCACGCCCTCCGGCGGTCGCCATCTGTACATCGCCGGGCTCAATATCGGGAAGCACACTGGCTTCCTGAAGGGTCTTGACCTGCAGGGAGGAAAGGACGATGGGACCGGACGAGGCTTTGTCTTTCTTCCGCCGACCGTTCGGCCGTCCAAGCTCACCGGGGAGATACTCCACTACAAGGCGAAGACCGGGCCTGTTCGACCTCCTGCAACCGACGAGGGCTGCGAACTGCTCCGCGAGTACATTACCGATGCCCTCGGAGCCCCGGCCGACCCGGTCTACCGCTCAGGACGAACGCCAGCGGAACAGCTCCGAAAGGATTGCATCGTCGCCGAGGCGGGCGAGCAGCGGCCTGCGCTGCTCCGTTACGTGCACGAGCTGGAACGCGGCGGGATGGATGAGGAGTCCATTATAGGCCACCTTGTGCTCCTCGCTCGGGAGATGCCCGTCTACAACACGCAGGACCCCTGGTACCCAGCGGTCCGGAAGAGTCGTCCGGACTGGCACCTGCGCGGGCTCCTTCATCGCAAGGGCAGGGTCCTTCCGGATGCAACCGATGAGGAGGCGAAGGATCTCGAAGAGATCCAGCCACTTCGGCGCGGGCTGATCCAGTACGTGGAGGAAGTGGCAGAGCGGGACCTGGCCTGGCTCTGGTACGGACGGCTGGCCTTCGGTGAGCTAACGCTGCTGGACGGAGCCAAGGGGAAGGGGAAGAGCTTCATCACTTATGATATCATCTCCTGTGCGACCCGGGGCCTGCCAATGCCAGGCGAGGACAAGGCAGAGTGTGGACCGATCACGGTCCTCCTCTTCACGGATGAGGGCGGCTGGGACACGACGATCCGCCCCCGGCTGCGCGCGGCCGGAGCCAACCTCAAGCGCGTGGCGCGGGTGAGCCCGGCCGCCGTGCGCCGGAACTGGGGGCTTCCGGAGGGAGCGAAGCACATCCGTAGTGCAATCAGGGAGTGCGAGGCCGGGATGGCTATCTTCGACCCGATTACGGACATGATCGGCGAGGAGATCCAGACGCATAACGATGCGAGCGTCCGGCGGGCGCTGGCTCCGCTGGCCGGGATCCTCAACGAGAGCGGCTGTGCCGGGCTCGCGATTCGCCACTTTAACAAGGCGACGGGGGCCGGAGCAAGGAACCGGGGCAGCGGCAGCTCGGCCTTCCAGAACCGGGCGCGGGTCCACATGATTACCGGGGAACTGCCCGAGGGACAGTTTGACGAGAAGTTCGGGCTCGCGATCGTCGATACGAATCTAACGAGTAAGAGCGGGATTGAGGGGGTCTGGGGGTATAATATCGTTGATAGCGACATTCGTACAGGTGACAGGCAAGGCAGCTACCATGGCAAGATCGAATGGGGAGGGATCGCAGCCGGGGTAACGGCGGATGTCCTTGCTGACGGTGAGGCGGCGGCCCGTGGAAACAAGACATCAACAAGCACAGCGGAGGTCACGGTGATCATCGAGGAGATGTTCCAGGAGAAGGATACCTGGCCCATGACCGAGATTCTCGGTGCTCTCCAGGAGGCTGGGGTCTCGACGCGGAAGGACATTCTGGGCCGCGTCAAGGAGGCGCTCGGACTGCGCTCGGTCCCCATTCGCGAAAAGGGGAAGCCGGGCGTCCGCGGATGGGAATGGACGAACAAGAAGGCCCAGGTCGCAGCGGAAGGAGATGACGATGGCTGAGGGCGCAGTAATCATGTGGGCGGACAGCGACTATGCAGACACGCCCGAGCGCGAGGAGGCCCAGGCCGCCATCTCCGACGTCCTCTCCCTCCTGGGCATCCATGTCGGCGGGGCCGTCCTCGAGAAGGCGATCCAGCGCGTCATCGCCTGCTCCGGCGTCGCCGAGCGGCGTGGCTACGACCTCGGCTGGCAGCACTGCTCCGACTCCATCCGCCTCTGATGGAATACCCTTCACCACCTCCTCGTCTGCCGGTGCTGCACAGTGAAGGAGAACCCGCATACCGTCATCCCCTTTGAGTTGCCAGCGGCCCGGGGCCAGTGGGCTGCCGAGCATACGCGCGGAACCGGCCATAGTGACTGGTGGGTAAAGACATTCTAGCCACGGAGGGTAGCGCCGGCCCGCCGGACGCGGTAGACTAAGCCCCGGACCCCATCACCCGAGGATGGAATGTATGGACGGTAAGGAAACTAGCCCTGATCGCCCGGTGATTAGGCGAGACGAGATCCGCTCGGCAATCATCCGGGCGACCAAGGCGCTGGAGCAGCTGATACTAGCCATCCAGCAGTCCCGCCGCCAACAGGCCAGGAGGGACTAGGATGGACGAAAGAAAGAAGCCGAAACCGCTCGCTCGGAAAGGCAGCGTCTGGACCGTGACAATCCGTCGGAATTTCCAGGTGGAGGTAACTCCGGCCCGGTTCAGTAACAGGGAGGAGCGGTTTGACCTGTCTACCCGTACCTATGAAAACTCCTGGTGGACCACGGGGGACCTGTCCCGGGACGAACTGAAGAAGATACGCGATACGATCGACGAATTCCTTGCCGAGGAGCCGTCGTGAAGAATCCGGGCGACATTATCGGTACGGACGGGAAGGTTCGCATCCTCGAGGAGCAGTGCTCCACCTGCATCTTCCGACCGGGAGATCTGATGTACCTCGGTCCTGGACGTCTGAAGCGTATCATCGATGCCAATCTTAGAGCGAGTGCGCTCCTTACCTGTCACGATACCCTTCCTTACGGAGGCAGTGTCGATGATCCGGCAGCCTGTCGTGGATTCTGGGATTCCTACGGGATGAAGACGATGGCTGGCCGACTTGCCGCTCGGATGATCGGGATCACCTACGTCTCTCTGGAGGAGAATGATGGCCGGGAAGAACACGAAGAAGCCGGGCAAGCCTGTCCGGATGACCAGCCGGAAGAAGATCAAGGCGGCACGGCGGCTGGCTTACGCCTACGGCGTCCAGCGCGCCCAGGCGGCGAAGCGCGCCCAGGCGGCAGCAACAACCGGCTGGATGTCCGCTGAGATGGCCTCCCCTTTCGGCCGGGCCTGGCGCTGCGAGGTGTACCGCTACGAGCAGGGCGAGCGGGTCTCGGTTGTGTGTAGCCACAACCACAAGATGCCCGAGACGGCCGTGGCATGCGCGCAGCAGGAGTCGAAGCGCCGGAACCTGGCGCTCGGGATCCAGGGCAGGACGTGGACGGAAGAATCCGTCCGTGAACTGGTTAAGGAAACCGTCGCGCGGGGGTAGCGCCGCGCGCTGGAACGCGGTATCCTAGGGAGAGCGGGGTAGGGGCGCGGCTTCCCCGCCCCGCGCGGTACGGCCCGACAGGGAGCAGTTACAGGAGGTAATGATGAGATGCGGACACTGCCGTAAGGATCACGACACGGTTGCAGAAGTACGAGCCTGTGCTGGGATTACCAGCGACACTCGGCCCCTCGCCCCGGCCGAGCGGCAGAAAAGGCAGAATCCGGCCCGAAGGGCCTGGAACATTCCGGAGGGGCACTACGCGATCGACGGACGGGACGGCCGACCAACTGACTTCTACCGGGTGGACAAGCCCGAGGGGAAGTGGGAAGGCTGGACCTTCTTGAAGATGGTCGTCGGTGGGAAGCCGGACATCTCCATCAAGGACTGGGAACGGATCGAGCAGGTCCTCACCGCCATCCAGACGGACCCCCTCAAGGCCGCGCTCCGCTACGGTGTCGAGCTAGGGATCTGCGGCAAGTGCGGGATCCACCTGACCAAGTACGCCAGCCGGACGCTCGGCATCGGTCCGGACTGCGCGGCCAAGGTGGGCATGGCTTCGCTCTGGAGCGAGACGCAGCGCCGACACGAGGCCGAGCAGAAGGCTCTGGCCTAGCTCCCATAGACGGGCACCCCGGGGTCTCTCCCCCTCACTCCCTGGAGAAGATCCCGGGGTGCCTCCCCACTCGAGAGGAATCCATGTGAAGCGCTTCTGCGCGATCGTCACACCCAAGCCCGATCTCGACTTCGAGGGCGAGGAAGAGGAAGACGTTGTGATGGACCTGATGTATCTCTCGTTCGGGATCGGTCGAAAGTCCGCCGAGAAGGACCCATGGGAGGTGGTGACAGAGATCCTGTCAGCCCTCCATCTCTCCCGCTACGTGGATGTAGACCTGTACGAGATGACCACCGAGGGCAAGCCACGGACGTTTGACGAGTGGTTCGCAACGCAGCCGTTCGCCCCGAACGCCGACCACGGGCTGCTCATTCCGAATACGGCCGTCCGCTTCATGCGTCGCGCCTGGAACTCATCGCGGTACACCGCAGATCTCAAGCGCGTTCAGGCCACCGAGCCTTCCGGCGAGC
Source organism: Planctomycetota bacterium (assembly GCA_035309205.1). GTDB lineage: Bacteria > Planctomycetota > MHYJ01 > MHYJ01 > JACPRB01 > JACQFK01. The sequence continues at coordinate 14,167 of DATGFI010000741.1, forward strand.
GCCTGCGCGGTGATGTCCGTGACTAACCAGAGAACGGTGCAGATTCCGCTTCCGAATCCGTCCGAGATTGCGTTCGTCGCGAGCGACGGCGCGGTCTATATCGTAACCAGTGTCGACCGGTACACGCTCGAGAACCGGCCGGCCGAGGTCGTCCCGGCAATCCTGAAACACATGGACCATGGGATGGATGATATGGCTCGCAATGGCCAGGCACCCCAGGACCCCGTTGAGCCCCCGCCCCCGGTTGTCAGCGTTGATCCGGGGACGGGCCATGTCGGATTCTACAACCACAACCAAGAAGGCAGTATCCGCATCCAGTTCGGCTGGGGCGGCTGAGAAGGTATATCCGTAGTCCCGAGGAGAAAAGCATGGAGACAACCCGAACACTCCCCCTGCGCAGCATCCACCCGAATCCGGACAACCCGCGCGTCGAGGCCGGCGACGTGACCGACCTGGCCCAGTCCATCCGGACCCTGGGCCTGATCGACCCCCTGCTCGTGATCCCCGCCTCCTGGATACCGGGGGAGAACCCCGAGGACGAGCAGTTCATGATCGAGGACGGCTACCGGCGCTGGGTGGCGCTGAAGTCGTTCGCTGAGGTGGCTGAGTGCAGAATCCGTATTCCGGATCCCGGTGAGGATCTGGTTCGCCGGGCGATCATCACGGCGATGGCCACCAGTCTTCATCGGGTGGGCCTCGGACCGATGGAGCGTGCCCGCGCCTACGGCCGCCTCCGGGACGAGGGCAAGCTGACCCATGCACAGATCGCCGCGCTGGTCGGGGTCGGCGAGAGTACGGTCAGCGCCTCGATCATGCTTCTTGAGCTAGCTCCTTCCGCTCAGAAGCGAGTCGAGGAGGGAAAGCTCAAGGTTGCCGATGCAGAGAGCGCCATCAAGCGCCACCGGGCGATCCAGCGCGAGAAGAAGGGCAGCAAGCCGATTGATGTCGGCTGGGAGCCGGATCACTTCACCACCAAGCACCATCTGGCCAGGAAGGCACGAGCGCTCTGTGACGCCAGGGAACATAACAACCGCCGTCGCCTGGACGGGGTTGCCTGTGGCCAGTGCTTCGAGGACGCGATCCGGCAGGACCAGACGACTATCCTTCAGGCTGCCTACCTGGAATCCCAGAGGGAGGGGATGAACCCCACATTCCTTCCGCCGTTCCTGACGGCTGACGGTGCCCCAAGAAACGGCGTCGTGGGGAACGCGGTCTAGCCTGAAATGGGATTCCAGCCCCTGAGCGAGCGACGCGCCCGGTACTATGAGCGGCTGACCGGCCTCTCGCTGGACCGGGTGCTGTCGCATGGCGGAAACGACCATTGGCTCAGCTTCCGTACCCCGGATCATCGGCACGGCTGGTTTCGGATGCACAGGAGCAGTAAAAGCGAGGAAGCTCGGCTGGAGATCATCTGGGCCTCGGGTGACTGGGATCGACACTGGGTTACCTGCAAAGAGCAATTTCCGCTGGACTTCGAGCCGGACCCGCCATATCGATATATCGGCCGTCAATACTAGCGCTTCGGCGCGGAATGGAGTAGAGTATCCCTATGGGAACGAAGGGGCGCGGTTACGCCGTCATCATGGCCGGCGGCCATGTCTACCAGGACCGGCTCGGCCGCTATGAGTTCGGCTATTGGCGATGCATGTTCCGTACCTGGTGGCCACCTCATGCCTGTCACGGCGGTACCGTGCACCACTTGCCGCTTCGCGGTCGAATCCCCGGGTACATACCTCCATTCAATCCGGAGGCCTGGCAATGAACATCTATCTGGTAACGATCCGGCTACCGAAGAATCCAGCTCACGACCCACGGAACAAGGTGACCGGAGCGTGCCCGGCAAATAACGGTCTGTGCACTGACGTGACTGGCGAGCATCATACGTACATGATGATGGCCAGCACAATCGACGAGGTACGCACGGCGGCCGAGAAGCGCTTGAGCCCTGGGGCCCACATCACCCGGATAGAGCTGGGTTGATGGACGATAGACAACGTCACTATGCGGTTATGGAGATTAACTTGATTGCGGAGGCGCTGAGCGAGACTTCCATGCTGATACGGAAGGGTTCCCTGACCAAAGAGCAGGTATACGCCCGGCTCTACTATGCCCGTCGAGATCTTACATACATCGTCAGGCGCCTCGGGGAAGGACAGCCAAAACGATGATCGCAACCATCACCACCGACGGAAAGCACATCCTGGCCGACATCCCCTACGCGGGTGGAGCGGGCCGTGACAAGGCGCACCAGATCCCCGGATGCCAGGCGGTATACAAGAAAGAGAAGTTCGCTTACTGGCGATACCCCCTGACGATGGATACTTGCCGGACATTCCGGCGCGTGTTCGGTGACGAACTCCGGGTGACCGATTTGCTGAGCAACTGGGCCCGTTCTGCGATCCGGCTAGAACAGGAACTGGATAAAGTTCGATCCGGAGATCGATCTATTACTTTTTCCATAATTCCAGTTGAAGCGCCAGATCTCCAAGCGGCTATTTCCAGTCGGAAGTACCAGCAGGTCGGTGCATGCTGGATGGTCGGAGCCGGCCAGGGCATCCTGGGTGACGAGCCCGGCCTCGGGAAGACACTGCAGACCCTAGCAATGCTCGTCGAGTCCGACGCCCGGGAGATCCTCGTCACCTGTCCCCGCACGGCCACCCGGAGCGTCTGGGCCCGGGAGACGAACCGGTGGGCGCCAACCATTGCTCCGTTCGTCGCCCAGGGTTCCCGCGCCGAGCGCGAACAGGTGATCCAGGCGTACACTGACTACCCCGGCCACCGGAAGATGCTCATCGTCAATACGGAGATGGTGCGGGCGAAGCGAGTCGAGGTCTGTAGCCTTCCGCCTGGAGAGGATCGGAAGCTCTGTGCGGAGGGACTCTCAGAGAAAAAGCACCGGCATAACTTCATCCCCGAGCCGGAGTGGCCTTCGCTCCACAAGCTAACCTGGGATGCCGTCATCATGGACGAGAGCCATCGGCTGCTCGCTAGTACGGCGAACATCCAGAGCAAGCGGATCACCCAGGGCCGCTTCGGAGCGATGCATATTCGACGGAGGGTCCGGCCCGGCGGGATCGCCTTTGCCCTGAGCGGCACCCCCTTCCGTTCCAATCTAACGAAAGCCTGGGGTACGCTAAACTGGTGTCGTCCCGATGTGTGGACAAGCTACTGGAACTTTGCAGGCACCCACTTCGGCGTCTCTGAGGGCCGATTTGGCCATGTAGTCGCCGAGGGGGCTAAGGTGCCGAAGCCGCTGGATGACGAGCAGTGGGCTCGGGCCATCGCTCCGTACCTGCTCCAGCGAAGCAAGGCCGTCGCTGCACCGGACCTTCCGCCGATCGACTATGTCGGCACACCGCCGCCGGACAACCCGGACGGGCTCACCGGGGTCTGGCTGGATATGGACGGGCAGCAGCTGGCCGCCTATCGGAAGATGGAGTCACTCGCTCAGGTCCGGCTGAAGGGCGGTGTCCTGACGGCGGCCGGCGTCCTCGCCGAGATCACTCGCCTCCGCCAGTTCGCGATTTCGACCGGCCGCCTCGATCGTGTCCAGAAGTATATGCTGGTCGGTGACAAGGGGCATGTCTACGACGAGCTTCAGTTCGAGCCAACGCTCCCGAGTAACAAGCTGGAATGGATCCTTCAGTTCCTTCGCGAACGGGAGGGATACGACTCCAAGGTAGTCATCGCCTCCAACTTTACGCAGGTGATCGAGCTGCTTGGCGAAGCGATCTATGGGGAACTCGGGAGGGATCAGATTCCATTCCAGATTACCGGCAAGACGAAGGACTCGGAGCGCGCCCGGATTGTCGAGTTGTTCAATGATCCGAATGATGATCGGAAGGTCTGCCTCCTGAACACG
>DATGFI010000742.1:0-3193 GCA_035309205.1 Planctomycetota bacterium
CGACGATGTGGTCACGCTGCCGGGCGTCAGCATTTAAATCCCGGAGATTCGATCTCGGGGCTGACCGGGTGTGCAGGGATTGGGCTTCGCGAGCCCCCTCAGGTCTTACGCTTTGCAGTACCTAATCTCTCCACGGCCGCCGGGTCGCGGTGGTCGAAGAAGGCACTCTTTCCAGTGTCCAGTGCGGCGATGGCATCCCTGTCCTGGGCGCTTAGCTGGAAATCGAACACGGCGAAATTCTCGGCGATCCGTTCCCTGCGCACCGACTTGGGAATCGCCGCGATGCCGCGTTGGGTCAGCCAGCGCAGGAGGACCTGGGCCACGCTCTTTCCGTGCTTTCCGGCTATGGAGAGCAGCTCATCGATGTGAAAGATATTGTTCCGGCCTTCGGCGAAGGGTCCCGCATTTCGAGCCCGTTGTTGAGCACCGGCCTCTGCGTGTGTCCTCCGCGATCGGCATCCTCCCTCCGGTTCCTCGCCGGGGCCCGGGCGACCGCTCCGCTCATCCAGCGATCTTCCCCGGAGAACCTTCTCTCCGCGCCCTTTCGAATCCTCCGTCGGGCCAGAGGCTTCCAAGGACGTGAAGCGCCTCCCGCCCGGCGGGCTGGAGCGAGAAGTCTCCCGTCGGAGAACGTGCAGGCCGGGCTCACCGTTGGCGCTATTTGTTCAGGACCTGCAGCCGGCCTCCGCCTTCGCCGTATTCCACGTCCACGACGAACTTGAGCGTCCGCAGGTCCGCGAAGAGCCGGAACAGCTGATCGGGCGCCAGGAAGAGGAAATACGAGGTGATCTTCTCCTTCACGTCCTTGGAGAGCGGCACCTCTTTTTCGTGCTTGACGATCGGGTAGCGCAGTTCGCTGAGGGCCGTGGCCGCCGAGTGCGCGCGGAGCTCGATCTCGACCTTCGACGTCCCCGTCGTATCAACCAGATAAAAGGTCCGCTCCACGTTCTTCAGCTCCGGGAGCTCGGTGACTCCGGCAGGAGTGACCAGGATGTGCCCCTGATTCCTCGGGAACACCCAGCCGTCAAAGACGTTCGAGTACGTGTACCCTCCCTTGCGCGGCGCTTCGATGCCGGCCCGCCGGGCCGCCTGTTCCTTGGAGAAGAGGCGCGGCTTGAGGGGCGACTGGAAGCGGAAGGTCTTCAGGAGTGCGTTATCGGCGATGGGCTCCGCGTGGGGGAAGATGACGATGCGTTGGCCGCCGACCTCGGTGCGTGGCGAGGGCGTGAGGGCATCGGCGAGCTGCCGGCCGACCAGGAGCTGGTAGCGCAGGAGCTTGTCCTCGCGCTTCTCGAAGTAGACCTTCCGGCGCAGTTCCTCCTCGGTGAGCTCGAAATACGTGAACTGGAAGTCGATCGGCATCTCGAGCAGCCGCACGCGGGCCCGCAGGGTCAGTCTCTCGGTGGGGACGAGAAGGCCGGAGTTGAAGACCGGACGCGGGACGTCGGAGCGTTTGCTCTTGTCGTAGAGCCATTCGTCGCGGTCGGGCAGATAGGTCAGGAGCCCCGACTGAGATTGCTGCCAGGAGGCGACGGCACCGCTGGAGCCGCTCAGCATGAGGTCGATGGGCTGGCGGAGGTCCCGGAGGATGACGCTGCTCTTGGAGTTGTTGCTCACGTGGAAGAGGAGGGTGACGAGGTCGCCTTCCCGGGGGGTGACGGCGAGGTTGTCGATCTCGGCGGTCACTTCGATCTCGCCGCCGGTCTGGGAGGCCGCCTTGCCCGTCGACGGCGAGGAGCAGGCTGCGGCCAAGAGGAGGACGAAAGCCAGGAGGCCGCGGATCTTCATGCTCTTTATATCCCGGACGGCGCTCGCGGAGGCAATCCGGGCCCTTACTTCAGGGCGTTCTTCGGTCCCAGCCGGACGACCCGGGGGCTCTTGAACTTGGCCAGTTCCGCCTCGTTCAGGTATCCGTAGGCCATGATGATGATCTCGTCGCCGGGGGCGCCCATGTGGGCGGCGCCGCCGTAGAGGCAGAACGCGCCGCTGCCCGGAGCCTCGGGGATCGTGTAGGTCTCGAAGCGGCGGCCATTGGTCACGTTGGCGATCAGGACCATTTCGTAGGGAAGGATCCCGGAGGCCTCCAGGATGGAGGCGTCGATCCCGCAGCTGCCCTCGTAATGCTGCTGCGACTTGGTGACGTAGGCGTTGGCGATTTTCGCGGTGCACATGCGTTTGAGCATAGGGCGGGCAGGATATCAAAAGGAGATCCGGAGATAAAGGGGATCGAAGCTGTGGAAGGTGTGGAAACGGCCCGGCCCCCGGGGCTTCCCGGGGGCCGGGCTGGATTTCGCTGTCGGCTAAGGAGACAGCTTCGTGGCGCAGTCCTCCCACTTGGGATCCGACTTCTCGTAGACCTGGACGCTGCCGTCCCGGAGCAGGACGTTGCCGCCATGGAGATCCCCGTGGTTGCCGACCTTGTCGGCGCCCATGGGATCGGCGGCTCCGATCTTGCTCCAGGGCAGGGCGGGACCCCGGAAATCGGTCTCGTCGGGTCCCAGTTCCTCCCCTTTAAGCGGGCAGGCGAGAACCGCGACGTGGTCCCCCTCGATGAGGGGAGGGACCATTCGGCGGAGGGACAGCCAGAGTTCCTCCCCGCGGGCCGACGGCCAGTTGCCTTTGTGGGAGGTCGCGTAGACGGTGCCCAGCTGACCGAGCTGGCGCAGGTTGCTGGCGCAGGCAGTGATCTTGGCGGTGCGGATGCCGTTCAGGATCGCCGGCAGTAGTAAGCTAGATAAAATGCCGATGATGACGATCACGACCAGCAGTTCCACCAGGGTGAATCCCCTGCCGCGCTTCTGCGAAGACAATGCGACCATGGTGTCCTCCTTCCGCATTGTCAAAGAGCCTTCTATATCATGGGGGATGCCTCTGGACCGCACAGCGTCCGGTGGCGCATCAACCCCGAAGCACGAAAGAACGGTCTGGGGCTAGGGTCGGACCTTGCCCATCTGGATCGTCGAGGCCCAAAGGCTCGTGTGGTCCGTCACCACCTCGCCCGACTTGAGCAGCAGGTTTCCTCCCTGCTTGCGGTCCTCGCTATGGTTCTGGTCCATGTCGCTCCCGATCGGATCCTTGGCCTCGAGCTTCTCGATCTCGCCCGAGGGCCCGTAATACTGGCAGAACGGGGCGTTGGGGGCATCCACGAAGGGGCATTTGAGGACGACCGGGGTCACCAGGGGAGGAGCCGTCA
>DATGFI010000743.1:0-2388 GCA_035309205.1 Planctomycetota bacterium
AAGAGCTTCATTTCGATTCCTTCCTTACTTAGCACGGCGGAATGTGACGAGCCGAGGATTCGTTGATGGGTCCCTGAGGATGGATTGCCCAACCTCGAGAGTTGGCACACTAATGGCACCAACGACTCCTGCAATGTGGGGGTTTTGGAGGGCGTGCGCAACCCCCTGCGCTCAGGGGGTTAATGGAGCGGGCGACCAGATTTGAACTGGCGACCTTCTCGTTGGCAACGAGACGTTCTAGCCACTGAACTACGCCCGCGTGTCCAGGTCGGCTGGAGATTAAATCACCTTACTACTTCAGGGTCAAGCCATTCCACGCGGGTCGAAAAAAGAACGAGAAACTACCCGGTGTGCCGCTCCTCTTCGGCAATGGCATTTGCCTCCAGTTTGCCTTTTCTTCGGGCAGGGCTGGACAGGGCCGGAGCGGGCCGGACGGCTCCCTTCGAGAGCGCGAGCACCGCCTTTTCGAGGTCGCTCGGAGCGAGGTGAGCGTACCTCATCGTGGTCTTGATGTCCGCATGGCCGAGGCGCTCCTGAACGGCCTTGAGAAGCACGCCCCTTTGGACCATCCTGCTCGCAAGCGGATGGCGCAGGTCATGGAAGCGGAAATTTCGGATCGCCGCGACCTTGAGCGCCCGAACCAGGGCTTCCGGATGTCCACCCAGCGAGTACCTGTGTCAGGGTTGTTAAAGACGTAGGGGCTCGGCCCTTCCTTCGAAACCTGCCTCGGGATGGCCCTCAAGTGCTCGACCAGCTCGGGGATTAGCGGGATGTATCGCTTCTTCTCGCCCTTCCCGTGCTCGACCGTAAGAAGCGCCCGGTCGAAGTCCAAATCGCCCCATCTGAGGTCGAGCAATTCCTCCTTCCGGAGGCCCGAATAAAGTCCCGTCTGGACGATGGGCCGAAGGGGGTCGCCGCAGCCGGGTGGCCGGCCTACTGTCCGGCATTCGACAATTGTTCAGCAAAGCGGATGCTGGCGGGGGACTCGTTTGGACATCTGACCGACGATCACGTGTAGTGCTCCCCGTCCAAAGTCCCAATCGGGCTTAAGATGTCACCTATACTATTTCTTAGTCGGATCCCAAGTTAGAGAGATTGTCCGTACGCCTCTGAAGCAAGGGGCTTTGCTCAAGATGTGCATGATAAACGTCGCCGTATGAAGTTTTTGATCGGTTGGTGCATCCAAGAAGAGTTCGCATAGATATGGGCCATACCGAGCGTGGATTCTGTCGATAGTCGCAACGGATCCATCATTGCGGCCGATGATAATCCTGTCAGGAAATGCAGATCTCTTGGATGAGATTCGAGAAGCGATTGGCCGTTTTCAGGGATCCCCGCTATTCGGGTTGGAGATACTCACTGCCGATTGCCGGAGAAATACCCCCTCTGAATCTCTATCGCGCCGGGGTCGACTAATGGAATCCCGCCAATAATCCTCCCAACAGAACGAGCGCGATAAAGGATGAGCCCCACCCAGATCCACCACGGGGTCGAACTTCTAGGCCGGGCTCCGGGTCTGACGTACTCGCCACATTTGGGGCAACGGGTCGAGTCTGCATACATCTCGGCCCCGCATTTCGGGCACCAGAAGACGCCGGGGTCATCTGCCTCGGGATGATACTCTGGTTCATAGGACTCCAAGGATTCGTCGTCGTTTTCAAATTCGCCCTCGGCGCCCCATGTCTCTTTCATCCGTCATCAGTGTACCTCCGACAGATAGGCACGGACATGCATCGGGAGCTGCTTCGCGGTCGATTCCAGGCATTCATTGGAGCGACGCTCCGGTCGGCCAGGCCCAGGCCCTGCGCCCATTCCTGCGGCTAGCGCGCCTGCTTGATTCGAATCGCTCGAGAGCTGCGACTTCTGCGCTGAAGCCGGGCCTTCGCCCGGAGCCGGTTCTCTTCCCTCTGCTTTCGCCGCTCCAAAGGAGCGAACAACTCATGGGAGGTGGGGCGTTCGCTGCGATCGAGCAGTCCCGACTCCTTGAGTTCGGAGACGGGATTCTGCTTGTGGCGGATCAGCTTCATGGCACACCTTCGCCCTTCGTCATCCTCGAGACGGATCCCGGTGACGCTCTAAACCTTAGATCCTGGACAGGATCCGGCGTGATCCGCTGAGGGCATGATCCGTTCAACCCTTCATCCCCCGCGAAGACGACACCTTCCCCGACATCGGCTCCGGGCCACCCATTTCCTTGACGCCCCCCGCCCCCAATCGCGAAGATCAATCGCCATGAACCTCCGATTCAAGAATAAAGTCGTCCTTATCACCGGCGCCGGCTCCGGCATCGGACAGGCCTCCGCCCTCGCGTTCGCCCGAGAAGGCGCCAAGGTCGCCGTCGCCGACATCTCCGCTCACGCCGCCGAACACACCGTCGGCCTCATCAAG
>DATGFI010000744.1:0-2482 GCA_035309205.1 Planctomycetota bacterium
GGGGAGTCCTTGAGGCGGCCCGGCAGAGCCTCCGAGACCAGGTCGAGCAGGGTCTGGGAGCAAACCGGCCGCAGTCCCTGGTACAGGAGTCCCCGGCCGATCCCCCGGGTGAGCGATTCCCGCCGGGAGGAGAGCAGAACGACCTCGGCGTCCGGGAAGCGCTCCTTGAAGTCGTCCAGGAGATCGGGTTCGGAGCTCTCGCATAGATCGTCGTCCAGCAGGATCACGTCCGGCCGGGCCTCGCGGACGACGGCGCGCGCCTGCTCGGCGGTCTCCGCCATGAGCACGCGGGCGCCGCGGCGCCGGAGCTCGGTTCTGAGCTCGCGGGTCTCCCCGAGCTTCCGATCGGCCTGAAGGATGACGGGCATCATCGTGGCATTCATGGCGCTCTCTCCTCAATCGTCGAGCAGTTTCCGCTCCGCGTGCATCGTCTCTTCGGTCTCGTCTTCCTGGGCCAGATCCATCTGGCGCTCCCGCAGGAGCTGCCGGATGGTCCTCCGCAGCATCCCGCTGTCCCAGGGCTTGCTGATCATGCATTCCAGCCAGCGGCGCAGGCCCGGCGTCGAGAATGCCGGCCCCGGAAATGCGGTCAGGATGATCCGCGCCGTCGATGGAGAGTTCCGAGACACCTCTTCCAGGAGTTCCGTCCCCTGCATCCCCGGCATCCGCTGGTCGGTGATGATCAGGCTGACGTCCCGCGTCGTGATCCACCGAAGCGCATCCTCCGGAGATTCCGTCGTCAGGAGGTCATAAGGCTCCTGGCGCAGCGCGCGGCGAAGCGCGGCCAGGATGGCCGGCTCGTCGTCGACGCAGACCACGCAGTGCCGCTCGATGACCCGATTCATTCCGTTCCCTCCGAGGGCTCGACGCCCTCTCTGTGGGCCTCTAGTCCATCTCGGATTCCCGCTCGCGGAGGAGATGCCGGATCGTGCGTTTCAGCATGCCGTCGTTCCAGGGCTTGGCCATGACGCGCACCAGCACCCGGCGCGACCGGGGGATCTCCCCGATCGAATCCGGATACCCCGTCAGCAGAAGCCGCGCGGTCCGCGGAGACTTCTTCCAGACTCCTTCCAGGAAGAGGTCTCCGTCCATCTCGGGCATCCGCTGATCGCTGATCGCCAGGCTGATGTTCTTCCGCTCCATCCATTCCAGCGCCAAGGCCGGACGATCGGTCGTGATGACATCGTAGGGCTCCCGGTCGAGCAGGCGCCGCAGCGCCGAGAGCACCTCCGCTTCGTCGTCCACGATGAGCACGGTGTGCCACCGGTAGAGCGTCTCGGGCGCCGACTCCATACGTTCCGTTCCGATCATGGGGTCCTCCTTGTCCCCGGAGCGCCAGGCGCTTCGGGCTTGTACTGCGGGCCGTGGAGGGGAAGGCGGACCGTGAATTCGGTCCCCTTCCCGACCTCGGAGACCACGTCGATCTTCCCTCGGTGCGCGGTGATGATCTTGTAGGCGACATGGAGGCCCAATCCCGTCCCCGCTCCGATCTCCTTCGTCGTGAAGAAGGGTTCGAAGATCTTCCCCATGTGCTCCGGGGCGATGCCGCGTCCGGAATCGCGAATCCTGATGACGGCCTGTTCGTTCTCGACGCGGGTGCTGAGATGGATCTCTCCCTTCTTCGCGATGGCCTGGCCGGCGTTCACCAGGAGGTTGACGAAGACCTGCCCCAGCCGCTGGGCATAGCAGGGCACGGGCGGGAGTTTCCCGTAGTCCTTGTGAACGGTCGCTTTGTACTTGATCTCGTTCCAGCAGATGCGCAGCGCGTCCTCCAGACACTTGTTCAGATCGGTCGGATGCAGCTCCGACGGATCGACGTGCGAGAACTCGCGAAGGCTCCGGACGATGTCCCGGATCTTCTCGCCGCCCAGCTTGCAGTCCGAAACAATGTCGGCAAGGTCCTTCAGGAGGCGCTCGGCGTGGATATCCTTGGAGAGCTTGACGTAGCCCTCCAGGGCGGCGGAGGGATCGGCCTTCCTCTCCCAGGCATCGGCGGCGACCGAGGCGGTGTCGATCAGCTTCTTCAGATCCTGGCAGTACTCCCCCATCGTGTTGAGGTTGGAGAGGATATAGCCCACGGGATTGTTGATCTCGTGCGCGATGCCGGCGGAGAGCTGGCCGATCGCCTGGAGCTTCTGCCCCTGGAGCATGCTGGTCTGGAGGCGGTGGCGCTCCTCCTCGGCTTTCCGCCGCTCACTCATGTCCCGCATGACCTTCGAGAATCCGATGATGCGGCCCCCGGAATCCTTGAGGGCCGTGATCACGACGTTCGACCACAGTCTCGACCCGTCCTTGCGGAGACGCCAGCCTTCGTCCTCGGCATGCCCCTCCCGCGCCGCCGCCTCCAGCAGCCGGCTCGGCTTTCCCGACGCGAGGTCCTCGGGCACGAAGAACACCGAGAAGTGCCGGCCCAGGATCTCCTCGGCCGTATAGCCGTTCACGCGCTCGGCGCCGACGTTCCAGCTCACCACGATCCCGTCCG